>JAIFKL010000213.1 GCA_020049595.1 Desulfobacteraceae bacterium | reverse complement strand
AAGAAAATTGCGGAACGGACAATATTTCTCTTTATTCCTTTGCGTCCTCTGCGCCCTTTGCGAGAACCTTTTTTTTATTTCCGAAAATGTCTATTGTATAAAAATTAAGCAGATAGTCAACAATTTCCTGTTACGGAATGTGCTGTCAACAGCAATACTGTTAAATTAAGAAACGAATTTCACCTTTTCTAAAGGGGGATTTCCCCTTAACTTAACGGCATTGACGCGGCGCGTGGGAACAGAAAAACGAAAAAAATTCAACAGTCTGACTCATCATAAGAATAAAATCCTTTTATTCTCAAATCGGATATGATAATAAAATTGCCGTGCAGGGCGGGCATTTTGCCTGCTTCTGTTTTCGTGTTTCAGGAAATCTGACTTTAATTCAACAGCGTAAGTTCTAATTTTATCTGATTGAAGGGACGGAGATTTTTTTCATAACATCCTGATAAAGCATGTTATTCAGGATAAGGTATGTCTGATAAGCTCCGAATGGCAGCCTCGATAAAAAAACTCCCCGCTCCCTCATCTGATTTTAAAGGTTAAAACAGAATGAAACAGCCATTCAAAGTGCCTGCCGATGAAATCAATCGGCGAATCAAAAGCATTCAGAACGCACTGCAAGCAAAAGAGACAGACGGAATACTGATTGTCCAACGGGTGGATTTGTTCTACTTTTCAGGAACCGCCCAGAACGGATACCTTTACATTCCCGCAGAGGGCGAGCCGCTCCTGCTCATCAGAAAATACATGCCCAGAGCGCAGGAAGAATCGTCTGTCCGCCGGATTATTGAAATCAAATCCGTAAAAGAAATTCCGGAGCGCATCTTGGATACTTACGGAACTCTGCCACGCACACTGGGCTTTGAATTTGACGTGATGCCGGTCAGAGAATTCAATTTTTTCCGTCAACTCTTTCCGGTTGCGGACTGCGTGGACGCTTCATCCATGATTCATAAGGTTCGGATGATCAAATCTGACTGGGAAATCAGACAGATGGAAAAGACCGCCGAACTTTCCGCCGAGACATTTGAATATATCCGAAACCATATTCAGCCCGGTTATACGGAAATGGAACTTTCCGGTATATTTGAAGCTTTTGCCAGAAAAAGAGGACACGGCGCACAGCTTCGGGTGAGAGATTATCAGACCGAAGGCTATCCCTGGCATGTCCTGAGCGGGAAGAGCGGCGGAATGGTCGGGGTTTTGGATTCGCCTGCCAGCGGCGAAGGCACATCCGCAGCCTTTCCATGCGGGGCAGGAAGCAAAAAAATAGAATCGGATGAGGCAATTATGATTGACATCGGGTTGGTGTTGAACGGCTATCATGCTGATGAAACCCGGATGTTTGCTATATGCAAAATGCCTGAAAAGGCAATGCGAGCCTCCGAAGCGGTCATCGAGATTCACAATGCGGTGTTGGACAAGGCAAAGCCGGGGGTGAGCGTTGACGAACTGGTTCGGCTGGCTGTCAGCAAAGCCGAGTCTTTGGGATATGCGGAGCAGTTTCTTGGTCCGCCCGGATATAAAGTCAGCTTTATCGCTCACGGGATCGGCGTGGAACTCATCGAGCCGCCGATTATCGCCGCCGGAAAAAAAGACTGTCTCGAACCGGGAATGACCTTTGCGCTTGAGCCGAAAATGGTTTTTGAGAACGAATTTTCCGCAGGAGTAGAAAGCGTTTTTCGGGTCACGGAAACCGGCTCCCGCCTGATTTCCAAAGTGCCGGTTGAGATTTTTATCTGTTAAAAAAAATGTAGGGGCATGCCCCTGCGGAATGAGCAATTGGCGATTCCCGTGCTGGGGCGGGGGATTCGGGAATATGGGGATTGAAAATATGGCAGCAGCAGTAGTCTTCATACAAAATAACCATTGACATTTTCAATGCAATTTTGCTAATCTGCTATCTGATTACATTGAATTTGGACATGTAGAGGCAACGGCTATCTTTCAGATAGAAAATTATAAATCATAAAAGGAGATCGTAAGTGATGGTACAAAGCGAACAGCTTCGCATGATGGTCTATGCCTCTCTTCTTGCGGCATTGATTGCTGTGGGTTCATACATTTCTGTTCCCATAGGAGAAATTCCCATCGTGCTTCAAAACCTGTTTGTCATGCTGGCTGGGCTTTTGCTGGGCAGCCGGTGGGGGCTTGCGGCTGTTGCCGTTTATCTGACAGCAGGCGCATTGGGGCTTCCGGTATTTGCAGGCGGAACCGGCGGCATCGGACGTTTCGCCGGACCCACCGGCGGCTATCTGATTGGCTATATCCCGGCAGTTTATGTGATCGGCTTTATCTCAGAAAAAGGAAAACACCGGATGATCTTTGACGTGATCGGGATGATTTTGGGCGCAGCCTTTGTTTATGCCTTGGGCGTCACATGGATGAAAATTATAAGCGGCATGAGTTTTGCCAAAGCAATTATGATGGGAATGTATCCTTTTCTTGTCTTTGATCTCGTGAAAATCATTGCAGCGGCAAGTATTGCAAAGGCGTTGAGACCCATGATGAAACTCTCTGATTTTTCTGAATTTAAACAAGCGCCGGAGTCTCTCGCAAAGGCGCAGAGTCCGCAAAGAAACAGAGGTTGATTTTTTTTTATAAAAAAGCTTTTCTTTGCGCTCTCTGCGTTCTTTGCGAGAGACAAGAGTTTCTCGCAAAGGCGCAGAGTCCGCAAAAGAACAACCTCACCCCCCGGCCCCCTCTCCGAAGGAGAGGGGGAGTGTTCTCCCCTCCCCTTTGGGGAGGGGTGGGGTGGGGCAGAAAAAGTTTTTCTTTGCGCTCTCTGCGTTCTTTGCGAGAAATTATCGCCCGTATGCTCCGGCAGTTCCGAATTTTTCCCGAAAACACATTCCCAAACAGCACCGCATCCCTCTTTGAAAAAAGAAAAACACCTTGACTCTGAACATCTGCTTTGTTATTCTATCGGCTTTAAAATGTACTTACAGTAACATGATTCGCAACATTCCGGACTGCAAAAATAAGCGGCCGGGTCTCTCGCAAAGGACGCAGAGAGCGCAAAGACTGCAAAGCCGCCGGAAACCGCAGAGCGGACGATTCCTCTCTTTCTTCCTTTGCGCCCTCTGCGTCCTTTGCGAGAACCTTTTTTATTTCCGAAAATGTCTATTATACATTAAAACTTTTATGTTAATCTTATGTTAATCATCTGAAAAAAAGCCGGGGAATATGAATACACTCGATATTTTAATTATAATCATAATAAGTTATTATTTAGTGATGGGTCTTTTCAGGGGGGTCATCAGGGAATTGGCAGCGATCATCGGCGTTGTCGCAGGATTTTATGCCGCTTACAGCTATTATCCGCATGTCGCAAAATATGCAGTCAGATGGATGTCGAACACTTCTTATATTAACATATTGAGTTTTCTGCTTATTTTTTTCAGTGTTTTTATTCTTGTCGGCATACTGGGCATCATCATCAAGTATTTGCTGAAAATCGTGACCGTAAGCTGGATTGACCGCGGATTCGGCGGTGCCTTCGGTTTTATCAAAGGCATACTGATTACATCTGTTATACTGATGGTGCTGACCGCATTTCTTCAAAAAGGAACGCCGATTATTAAAAACTCGCTGCTTTCTCCCTACGTGATCTTCATCTCTGAAAAAATGGCAGAAGCTGTTCCTCAAAATATGAAACAGGAATTTGCAGACAAGATCGTGCATCTGAAAAAGATGTGGAAAACAAAGACCTGATTTTTTTATTATACTGTTCCGCTTTTGTTTTTTTTGCCGCAGACGCACACAGACATACACAGACAGATATCCGAAAGCGGAATACGGCATACATGCAAAAAATATGCCGTAAAAAATCAAAATCGGATTACTATATTCTGTCCCCTGTCATAAATTGCGCTTTCTTTGCGTCCTCTGCGCCTTTGCGAGAACTTTTGACAGGAAAACAGCCGAAATGACATCGGAAAATATTGATAACAGATGAATGAAATTGATAAATTAAGCGAATTAGTCGCCAGACTGCGCGGTGAAAACGGATGCCCCTGGGACAAAAAACAGACGCCTCAGAGCATGGCGGTTTATCTGACAGAAGAAGTTTATGAACTGATGGAAGCCATTGAATCCGGCAATCCTAAGGCGATTTGCGAAGAACTCGGCGATGTGCTGTTTCATATATTTTTTATTGCCCGGCTCTTTCAGGAAAAGGGAGATTTTGACATCGGAGATGTTGCGCGGGGCATCACGGAAAAGATGATTCATCGCCATCCGCATGTTTTCGGCACTGACACGGTAAACAGCGCGGAGGAAGTCAAAGTGCGGTGGCGGCAGATCAAGTTACAGGAAAAAAATCATGTTCAGCAAAATTCCCTGCTGGATTCGGTTCCGGCAAAAATGCCCGCGCTGATGCGCGCTTACCGGATTTCAGAGCGCGCCGCCGGTGCCGGCTTTGACTGGAATGATATTTCCGGCGTCATGCAGAAAGCAGAAGAAGAATGGTTTGAACTGAAAGCTGAATTGGCTGAAAAAAATCAGACGGAAAAGAATAAAGAGCGCATCGCAATGGAGTTCGGCGATGTGCTGTTTACGCTGGCGAATGTTGCCCGGTTTGCAAAAATTCACCCGGAAACTGCTTTGACTGCTTCTGTCGCCAAATTTGAAAAGCGTTTCAAATATATGGAAAAATCCGCCGCGGAAAGCGAAACAAGCATAGAATCTCTTTCCCAAGCGGAAATGGAAATATTGTGGGAAAAGGCGAAAAAAGAACTGGCTGTTTTATAAAAGAAAGGTATAAAAAGTTATGAAACGTATGACGGCTTTTGCAATGATGTTCATGTTGTTGCTTAACGGCATATCCTATGCCAGAACTTACAAAATCGGAATGCTTCAGTGGGCGGGTTTTTCTTCAAATAATGTGGCAGATGTAAAAGGTTTCTGGAAATCTCAGGGAATAGATGTTCAGCTTATTAATCTTGCCAATTGTCAGGAACTGTATAATGCTTTTGTCAACAATCGTATTGACATTGCTCATGAAATGATTGGCACATGGGTCGGATTATACATGGAAGGTTCACCGATTACCAATATTGCCGAATTAGACTGGTCCCACGGAGGAGATAAGATTATTGTCAAAAAAGATTTTAATGTCAGATTATTAAAAGGACAATCCATAGGTATTTACTGGAATAAGATTTCGGTACTTTTCTTTTTAAATAAGTATCTTGAATCAAAGAAAATACGATTGTCCGATGTCAGACCTGTAGAACTTGATTCAGACGGATTGGCTGATAATTTCATTGCCGGACGATTTCAGGTAATAGTAAACTATGATCCGCAAGCACTTAGGGCGGAGAGACAAGGAAACGGAAATCTTGTTGCAACTACAGCCTCTTATACGGGATGTATGCCATGCGGTTATGCTGTCAAGACAGAATCTTTGAAAACAATTCCCAAAGATGACCTTGTGAAAATCTTCAAAGGCTTTATTGAAGCAGTCAAATGGATTAAAGATGAAAAAAATTGGGAAGAATACAAAAAAATTCTGAATACCAGAACTTTTGAAGGCGGACAGCCTTATTCTGACCAGGACTTGAAACAGATGCTTGACGCTGTGCGAATTCATGACGAAAAAAATTTAACGGAGAGAAACAAAGACGCCGGGGGTTTATTTACTTATCTGAATGAACTGAAAATGATGCTCAAAGACAACAACCTGCTGAAAAAAGACTTCAAAGCGGAAGAGATTTTTGATAATACTGCCATCAAAGCGGCTTTGGAGGGTAATTAAACCCTAAGGGTTTTTAAAACCC
>JAIFKL010000078.1 GCA_020049595.1 Desulfobacteraceae bacterium | reverse complement strand
AGTATTAAGTATATGTTTCACAAAATGGATTCGTTGAGCAGTGAGTACAGAGATAATTTCATTAACAAAGGCGATCTTTATGAAAAAATAATTGAACATATTGTCCCAAGATTTGAAGATTTTTGCTACGATGATGGTTCTGGCAAAAAAGTCATTGCATTTCTTTGGGAATTATTCAGTTTTGCAACTCTGCTGAGTCTTTGGTGGTTGAGCGATAAAGGCAAAAGAGATTTGGAGCATCTGTTTCAAAAAATTCCGGATTCGAGGCAGACGCAGCTTTTATCGTCGCTGAGACAAATTATTAACAGAGAAATTCTTGAGAAGAAAAATAGTTACGGCTGTTATGAAGGTCAGGAGTTACAGACCGTTACAAAAGCGATAGAGCAGTTTCTCCCTGAATATACTCACCTTCAGGTGAAAAGGGTGCCGCGCCCGCATATCCTGATTGATAAAAAAGGAGTACCGTTCAACCTTGACCAGCTTTCGGACGGAGAGAAGAATTTAATTGCATTAGTGGGAGATATTGCCCGGCGTCTGGCTATTGCCAATCCAAAGAAAAACAAACCCCTTGAAGGCGAAGGTATTATTCTTATTGACGAAATAGACCTTCATCTTCATCCCAAATGGCAGAGGCTTGTTGTCCCGAACTTACTGAAAATATTTCCCAATTGTCAGTTTTTTATATCCACACATTCCCCGCAGGTTGTGAGTCATGTGAAACCGGAGAGTGTTTTTCTTCTTGAACAGGGTGATGAGGGTCTGAATTATAAAAGAGCAGATGAAACCTACGGCATGTCGCTTGACAGGGTTGTTGAGTTGGTGATGGATGATGAATCACGACCGGATCAGGTTCGCGAAGATTTGGACAAGCTGTTTGAGTTGATAGAACGAAGTAAGATTGACGAAGCAAAGAAACTGATTGCTTCCCTGAAAAAAGATATGAAGACGGACCCTGACCTTATGCGGGCTGAAATGCTGATCCGCAGGGAGGAAATGAAGAAATGAAGCATATTGTCAAAGGTTGTGAGCCGCCTTCATTTCAGTCATGGAAGAAAAAGAATCCTCGCGCTGACTGGGATCATTTTTCAGGGACGGAAACATATAAAGAATTAAGGCAATATCTTATCAACGAACAGGTTATGCTTTGCTGTTACTGTGAAATTGCTTTAAAAGAAAATAGTGATGCTCATATTGAGCATTTTAAACCCAAGAGCAAATATCCGGCAGAGAGGTTTAACTATAATAATTTGTTTGCATCTTGCAAGTATAATGACAGTTGCGGTACTAAAAGGTTATCTGAATATTTTACAGGGTTGATTTCTCCGCTTGATGAAAAATGCCAGTCGCGCTTCACATATACAGGCAATGGCATGATTATTCCTTTTGATGAAAACGATGAATATGCACAGAGAACTATAAAACTCTTGGCTTTGAATTGTAAGCGGCTGAGACTTCAGCGAGAGTCAATCATAAAAATATTGGATAATGAGGAGATAACAAGTGACTATCTGGAGCAATCTTTAATCAACTGCGTTGACTGGTATAACGGCTTTTTTACAGTAATCCGATATGTGGCGGACAAGCGGGGAACAGCATGATTCAATCAGAAAATCATCAGAAAGGGGGTTCGGGGTAAGAGATCGGAGGAAGCCCTCTGACCTCGCCCCCCTTTTTCTAATGCTTAAAACTTCTCTGCCCCGTATAAACCATCGTGACATTTGCCTCATTACATGCCTCAACGGCTTGGTAGTCATTGTCGGATCCGCCGGGCTGAATCACAGATGAAATGCCTTCCCGGATGCCCACATCCACACCGTCCCGGAACGGAAAAAACGCGTCGCTGACCATTGCCGAACCGATAAGACCGCCTTTCTCGGCTGCGGTGCGCGCATCAATCTCGGCTTTTTTATCCTGATCTTTCATGTCGTTATATGCAATGCCGTAAGCCTCGAAACAGTAGCGGTCCGCAAGTTTCCGGTAGGCTTTGTCTCTTGCGATTTCCGCAACTCCGACCCGATCCTGTTCCCCAGTCCCGATGCCCACCGTGACCAAATTTTTCACATACAGCACGGAATTTGAAGTGACGCCCGACTCCACAAGCCAGCCGAAAAGCATGTCTTCATATTCCTGCGCCGTGGGTTTTCGGTTGATGCTGTATTTCCTGCCTTTGTACTCGCATTCTGCAAGCATCAGGTCTTGTTTTGACCGGGCTTTAGGCACAAAAGACCACTGAGCGACAATGCCGCCGTCTATGAGACTTTTGAAATCCACAAATCGCTTTCCGACAAAATCATGTAACCGCCTGATATTGCCGATGCGGATCACCCGCAGATTTTTCCGTCTCGCGAGAATGTCCAGCGCGCCGGCTTCAAAATCAGGCGCGACAACGACTTCCGCGTACTGGTTTGAAACCGCCTCAGCCGTAGCCTTGTCAACGGCGCGGTTCACGGCAATGCAGCCCCCGAATGCCGCGACCCGGTCTGCCATGTATGCCTTATGATAGGCATTTTCCAACGAATCCGACAGAGCAACGCCGCAGGGGTTGTTGTGTTTGACAATGACCGCGGCAGGCTTGTCCGAAAAATATCTCAGGATATTCAGGGCATTGTCCGCATCGGTGAGATTGGTTTTTCCGGGATGCTTGCCGGACTGCAAGAGTTCGGCATCTGAGGCTAAATATTGCCCCGGCTTGATGGTTTCAGTTTGCCCCAGCATCAGGTTTCCGTTCACAAGCTTGTAGAGCGCGGCTTCCTGTCCCGGATTTTCTCCGTAGCGCAGCCCCTTTGCCACGCCGTCAATGGTCCATGCGACCCGCTCATAAAAAAGCGTCTGTCTTTTGTCGTTCTCATCCGCAAAACTGATTTCCATTTTGGGCGGAAAATGATCCTGAACTATGGTTTTATACATATTTTTAAGAGGTTCTGCCATTTGTTTCTCCTTAAAAAAGAATCTCTCGCAAAGAACGCAAAGTTCGCAAAGGAAAAAAAATTCGGAAATCTTTGCGTCCTTTGCGCTCTTTGCGAGAACTCTTTAATTACTTTAAAAAAATCTCTCGCAAAGAACGCAAAGTTCGCAAAGGAAAAAAAAATTCGGAAATCTTTGCGTCCTTTGCGCTCTTTGCGAGAACTCTTTAATTTTTATAACATCCCGCCACGTTTTCAAGGGACTGTGTACTCAGAAAGTCGGCGATGGCGTTGTCATATACCGCCGTGTGGGCAAATGCTTTCTGCGCCAGATTGAAACGCAGTTCAAGAGATGTCATGCCGTTATTTTTTCTCAGTTGCGAAAGAATCATCTGATAATCAGACGGATCCACAACCGACGCGACCCGCAGGAAATTTTTTGCCGAAGCCCGTATCATGCAGGGTCCGCCGATGTCAATATTTCCCCGCGCCTGCTCCGCGGTAACGCCTTTTTTGGCAACCGTGTCTTTAAAGGGATAAAGATTGACCACCACCATATCAATGGGAACGGCGCGGGTGCGTTCCAAATCAGAGCGGTGAAAATCATTGTAGGTCTCGGTCAGCAGTCCGAGATAGATTTTGAAATCCAGTGTTTTCACAAGCCCGCCCTGAGTTTCCGGCTGTCCCGTGTAATCTGAAACCTGCATCAGACAGGACGCGGCTTTATTGCCGAGAATTTCTTTGATGCTGCTGTATGTGCCGCCGGTTGACAGAATTTTGATGTCAGGATTGATGTCCAGCATGTTCGGGATAAAGGTATCCAGCCCGCTTTTGTCCGAAACGCTGACAAGCAGATGTTTGACCTTTACGAAATTATCAATTTTTTCAACAAGATTGATACTCATAAAACAGACACTCCTTAATATTTTCTTGACCTTTTCAAAGCCCTCTTGTATTTTATTCTCTGTTTATATATTCAGATTCTTGTCTTCTTAACTTTTTTCAAACAGGTTTTCAAGTGAATTATTTTTTTAATAACATGGAGGTGGCAAATGAAGCAGTTGGGAAAACTGGCGGTTATTTTCATCATGGTTCTGTTGCTCCTGCCGGCAGATGACGGGCTGTGCGCGGGAAAGAAGAAAAAGAAATCTGCGGCAAAAGCGGCATACAAATCCGGCAAGACCGTGCGGAAGTCTGCGGCAAAAACCGGAGGGTACAAAAGAAGCCGGGAAAGCATTATCATAAGCAATGCGGTGAACGAAAAGAAATGGCTTCTGGGCAAGATCATCGGCGGAGGCGGCAATGTGGTGACGGTTCAGTTGGAACACCGGACAAGCCCGACAACGCATTACCGGCAGGACCTTTCCACAAACAAGTTCGGATTTTATGCTTTTTCCGACATGGGGCAGGGCAGCCCTTCCGAGTACAAACTGATTATTTTATCAGGACATAACGAAGTCAAGCAGGTCAGTCTCAAGGGCATCCGCGCCGGGGGCAGAGTTCCCGATATTACCATAAAATAAGGCAAGCAAAAAACACCGGGGGTTGATTCCCCCGGTCGGCAGTTCGTTCCGCAGGGGCATGTCAGCGACATGCCCCTGCGCGTCAGGCAACCTTGCATATCAGCAGGAAAAAAACTGAATATAGTAATCCAATTTTGATTTTTTACGGCATATTTTTTGCATATATGCCGTATTCCGCTTTCAGATATCCGTCTGTTTTCAGATATCTGTCTGTGTATGTCTGTGTGCGTCTGTGGCAAAAAAAGCAAAGTTGGATCAGTATATATGAACCCGGAACTGATAAAAAATCTCAGCGAAGCGGATACCAGAGCAAAACTGATAGACCCTGCCATTCATAAACGCGGATGGAGCGAAGATTTAATCCGGCGCGAGGAAACAGTGGGCGCTATTGATATTGTCGGCGGCAAGGCAAGGCGGCGTTCAAAAGGGCGGGTTGATTACACGCTTAGGGTCAGGGTCAGTCCGAATACGCAGCCGGTAGCCCTTGGTTTGATTGAAGCAAAGAGAGCCGGTCTCCCGCCCGGTCACGGTCTCACTCAGGCTAAATCTTATATGATTTGCAAACGCCTGAATGTTCCCTTTGTTTTTTCTTCAAACGGATTCATGTTTGTGGAGTTTGACCGGTTTACAGGGCTGACAGCCGAAGCGAAACCCATGAGCGAATTTCCGACGCCTTTTGAACTCCGGGAACGCTATGAAAAAAATATGGGCTTCAGTCTTGAATCTCCGGTTGCCGCGCCGCTGTTGCAGCCATATAAAGGCGGAGAAGGCACGCGGCGTTATTATCAGGATGCGGCAATCCGGGCGGTTCTTGAAAAAATTGCGATATGCGAAGTCAATTCCCAAGTTAAACGGGCATTGCTTTCTCTGGCAACCGGCGCGGGAAAAACCTTCATCGCGGTCAATCTGCTCAAGCGCATTGCCGATGCGGAACAACTGAAACGGGCATTATTCGTATGTGACCGTGATGAACTCAGAAATCAGGGGCTTAAAGCATTTCAGAATGTGTTCGGTTCAGACGCTGCCGAAGTTTTCAGAACATCTGACAATAAAAACAATGCCAAAAACGCCCGCATTCATGTGGCAACCTATCAGACGCTCGGAATTGATACCGACAACGGGGATGCCAGTTTTCTGACAAGTTTTTATCCTCAAAATTTTTTCAGCCATATTGTGATTGATGAATGTCACCGCTCCGCGTGGGGAAAATGGTCTTTGCTTCTGACACGCAACAGCAACGCCGTTCATATCGGACTCACTGCCACGCCCCGGGAATTTAAAACAGAAGATACGCCGGAATCAAAACAGGATGCTGAAATCACATCGAATAATTTGCGATATTTCGGAGAGCCTGTTTATGAATACGGCATGGCT
>JAIFKL010000348.1 GCA_020049595.1 Desulfobacteraceae bacterium | reverse complement strand
AGCTGATTTGTCAGGCGGAGATCGGTCAGCCGCAAAATTATCAGTTCAGGCGTCCGGGAAAATATCAACTGACCGTGACGGATATGGGCGGAAATTATGACAGCTTGGAATTGCTTGTGATGGGCGGGAGATGAATCACCGTTTCAAGCGGGTTTCAAACCCGCTCTGCTTATGTAGAACGAGTTTCCAACTCGTTTCTCGTTGCGTGGAAAGGGTGTAGGGGCAGCCCCCTGTGGCTGCCCTTATTGTAAAAGCGATTGCCCTTGTTTTAACATGGGTTTTGTTAAAAAAGGGTAAGCACGGGGGCTTACCCCTACGATTTTCTCTTCTCATGCTCTGCATGGGAATGAGAATTTTTTTATCTTTTTATAATTGAAAAAGGAAAAATTTCTTAATGAATCAGATAAATATTGACGAAATCGAGCAGAAATTTCTGCTGGAATTATTTGAACAGACAAAAGGCAGTTCTGCCGCGCAGGTTTCCATGTACACAATCGGCGCGGCGTTGAACATTGATAAAAACGCATCCAAACGGTCAGCAGAAACATTGATGAGCTGGGATTTGATAGAAATCCGCACGCTGTCCGGGGGCATCGGCATTACCGCCGAAGGAGCGGAAGAAGCCCGGAAACTCGGCGCAGGTTCGGATTCCGCGGGCGGAATCACGCTGGGCAATGCGCCGATTGCGGATGAAGCTTTAAAAGCCGGAATTGAACAGATTGTAACGCTTCTGAAACATCAGACCGGAAATTTGGGCTTGAATTTTGATGCCTTGAGCGAACTGACCGCAGACATCAGAACCATTGACGCGCAACTGACTTCTCCGAAGCCCAAAACTGCCATTCTGCGCGAAAGCTTCCGGTCAGTCAAAAGCATTCTGGAAAAAAGCGGCGCAAAGGAAAGTCTCGGTCAGGTCAAAACGCTGCTGGGGGAATAGAAGGAGTGGTGAGAGGTCAGGGGTGAGAGGTCTTATTTTCGGTCAGGGGGTTGGCGGAAGTGCATGGGAATCGAACCCACCCGGGACGGTATCAGCGCCCCACACCGGATTTGAAGTCCGGGAGCCTCACCAGTAAGCTGCGCACTTCCGTAAATTAAACCGCAAATTATTTTGAGCCTGTGTCATCTGCGGCTTGTTCTTTTTTCTTTCTTTTGAGACCGGAATATAATATATTATTTCCTTTTGTCAATCATTATTGTGAAAAGAGGAGCATGTCAGAGATGGTAAACAGGGACAGGTTATCGGAAACATTTCAATTTCTGGTCGGCATTGACAGCGTTTCAGGCGAGGAAGCGGATATCTGCCGTGAAATCAGAAAAATCCTTGAATACATGGGCGCGGAAACCTTTGTGGACAACGCCGGAGAAAAAGCCGGAAGCAACACGGGAAATCTGATTGCCAAATTCAAAGGAAATACCCACGCGCCCCCGCTCCTTCTGAATGCACATTTGGACACGGTGGAACCGGGCAGAGGCGTGAAAGTCCGCTTCAAAGACGGCATTTTTACCAGCGACGGCAACACAAT
Source organism: Desulfobacteraceae bacterium (assembly GCA_020049595.1). Lineage (GTDB taxonomy): Bacteria > Desulfobacterota > Desulfobacteria > Desulfobacterales > JAIFKL01 > JAIFKL01. Next base: position 4,279 of record JAIFKL010000348.1, on the reverse strand, counting down.
TTTGGGCGCAGATGATAAGAGCGCCATCGCTGTGCTTTTGGAAACGCTTCAAATCCTTCAGGAAAAAAATCTGCCTTACGGTCCCCTTGAACTTGTCTTTACCGTTTGCGAAGAAACCGGTCTCTTGGGCGCAAAATATTTGGATTACAGTCTGATTTCGGCAAAATACGGTTATGCTTTGGACGCGACAGACACGGAAGGAATCGTGACCCGTGCGCCGAGTTCCAATCACTTGGAATTTACGGTTCACGGCAAAGATGCCCATGCCGGTGCCGCGCCCGAAAAGGGAATCAACGCCATTTTTCTTGCCTGCAAAGCCGTTGCGGGTCTTGAAATCGGACGGATTGACCGGGAAACCACCTGCAATATCGGCATCATCGAAGGCGGATTTGCCACCAATATTGTGCCGAATCTTGTGACCGTCAAAGGCGAAGCCCGCAGCCATGATGAGGATAAACTGAAGCAGGTGACAGAGCGGATAGTGTCTTCTTTCAAATCGGTTATCGCGGATTATCCCTCGCCTTCGGACGGGCTTCCGCGTCTGGATATGCTGGTGGAAAAGGATTTTACCCGCACACACATTCCAGACGATCATCTGCTTGTGAGGCTGGCGCAGCAGGCTGGCGCTCGGCTGGGACGGAAAATAATTACCAAGACCAGCGGGGGCGGCGCGGATGCCAATGTTTTTTTCCAAAAAGGCATTATGACCGGCGTGCTTGGCACGGGAATGCGGGATATGCACACGGTGCGGGAATCTGTGCATCTTGATGATATGGCGCGGACAACGGAACTGCTGCTTGAAATTATAAAAATTTATTCTGATTGAAAAATGGAACACGAAAACACGAAAGAAACGAAAAGCATGAAAGGATGAAACACGAAGATATGAAAATTACGAAAAACACGAAAGGATGATTATTTTCGTGTGTTTCATCTCTTTCGCACTTTCGTGTTCCCATAAAACTTGACAAAAAACAATATCAGGCTATAAAACAAGCCGTAATTTTTTTTTAATATATCCCCCCTTTTCTGAAGATGAGGGGGATTCTTACAGACCCCTTTGAAAAAGGGGAAAAACAATTAACAAATAACAACGAAAGGTTAAAGATTGAACTCGAAAAATTCTTTGGAAAAAGAGATCAAGCCCGCAAAAAGCGCTCTGCGGGAAAATGTTGAGGCGATTGTGGTCGCGGTCATACTTGCTCTGTTCATACGAACTTTTATTGTGCAGGCATTTAAAATTCCCTCCGGCTCCATGAAAGAAACTCTTCAGATCGGCGACCATATTCTGGTCAACAAATTTATTTACGGCGTAAAACTTCCCTTTATTCAGAAAACGATTATTCCTGTTAAAGACCCGCAGCGTGAAGATATTGTCGTATTCAAGTTTCCCGAAGACCCTGAAAAAGATTTTATCAAGCGGGTGATCGGTGTGGGAGGCGATGTGGTTGAAGTCCGTGACAAAAAAGTGTATGTAAATAACAATCCTCTTGATGATGACAAATATGCGGTTCGCACAGACCCTCACGTTTTCGCGACTGGTATTCAGTCCCGCGACAATTTCGGTCCCGCAACCGTACCGCCGAACTGTCTTTTTGTCATGGGAGACAACCGGGATCACAGCTATGACAGCAGATTCTGGGGATTTGTGGGCTTGGATGCGGTCAAGGGAAAAGCCTTTATTATTTACTGGTCATGGAACAAAGACAATGCAGCATCTTTTCTTGATTATGTCCGCTGGGGAAGAATCGGAGATATATTGAGATGACAGACATTACAGGATTATACAGGATTATACAGGATTTACAGGATTTACAGGATGGTACGGAATAATCCTGTATAATCCTGTATAATCCTGTAAATCCTGTGTAGAGATTACACACTATGCAATTCGTAAAAAAAGATATTTTAGACATTGCATCTCTTTCAGCGGAAGAAATCACGCTGATTTTGGATACTGCTGAAAAGATGAAGGAAATTTCAAGCCGACCCGTGAAAAAAGTGCCGACACTGCGGGGCAAAACCGTCGTGCTTTTTTTTTATGAAGCCAGTACCCGCACCCGCACTTCTTTTGATATTGCGGCAAAGCGTCTGAGCGCGGACAGCATCTCCATATCCGCCAGCACAAGCAGCATCGTCAAAGGAGAAACGCTGATTGATACCGCCAAAAACATCGAGGCGATGAATGCGGATGTCATCGTGATGCGGCACAGTTCTTCGGGCGCGCCCCATCTGCTGGCGCGCTGTCTCAAAGCCTCAGTCATCAATGCCGGAGACGGAACGCACGCACACCCCAGCCAAGCCCTGCTTGACATGATGACCGTGCGGGAAAACAAAGGCACGCTCAAAGGCTTGCGGATTGCCATTATCGGAGACATTTCCCACAGCCGGGTGGCGCGTTCAAATATTGCCGGATTTACCAAAATGGGATCCGAAGTGATTCTGGCAGGTCCGCCCACCATGATGCCCCGCGGCATTGAAAGCGTAGGCGCTGCTGTCACTTACAATATCGCCGAAGCCGTTGAGGGCGCGGATGTGATTATGATGCTGCGGATACAGAAAGAGCGGCAGAAAGGCTTTCTCTTTTCCACGGAGCGGGAATATGCGGCTGTTTACGGGCTGTCCAAGAAACGCTTGGAAGGGGCAAAAAAAGATGTGCTGATTATGCACCCGGGTCCTGTGAATCGGGGCGTGGAAATTTCGCCGGAAGTGGCGGACGGTCCCTATTCCATTATTCTGGATCAGGTGACAAACGGCGTTGCGGTTCGGATGGCATTGCTGTATCTGGTTTTGGGAGGTGCGAGAAATGTTGCTGATTAAAAACGGAAGGCTCATTGATCCGGGAAGATGGGACGGAATTTATGATATTCTGATTGAAGACGGAAAAATCGCAGAAATCGCCCCGAACCTCGAACATTCGGCTGAACGGCAGTTGAGCTTGTCGAATGAGCGGCAGTTGAGCTTGTCGAAACTCAACGCTTCCGGCAAAATCGTCACTCCCGGACTGATTGACATGCACGTTCATTTTCGGGAACCCGGCGAGGAATACAAAGAGACAATCGAAAGCGGATGTCTCGCGGCAGTTCACGGCGGTTTTACCGCGGTCTGCACCATGCCGAATACCAAGCCCGTGAATGACAATCGGCAGGTCACTGAATATATTATCAAAAAAGCAGATGAAGCAAAAGCTGCCCGTGTGTATCCGGTCGGTGCCATCAGCAAAGGACTTGAAGGAAATGCGCTGAGTGAATACGGAGAACTGAAAAGCGCGGGTGCTATCGCAGTTTCCGATGACGGAAAGCCTGTGAAAAACAGCCGTCTGATGCGAAAGGCTTTGGAATATGCCAAAGGTTTCGGGCTGTTGGTGATTTCTCACTGCGAAGACCTTGAACTTGTGGGAAACGGCGTGATGAACGAAGGCGCACTCGGGACGCGTTTGGGGCTTCCCGGGATTCCCAATGCAGCGGAAAGCATCATGGTCATGCGGGATATTGCCCTTTGCGAACTGACCGGCGCACGGCTTCACATTGCTCATGTCAGCACAAAAGAATCTGTCGCGGCAATCAGAGAGGCAAAAAAAAGAGGCGCGGCAGTAACAGCGGAAACCGCGCCGCATTATTTCACGCTGACCGAAGAAGCCGTCGGAGAATACGACACTCATGCGAAAATGAATCCGCCGTTGCGCTCCGAGCGGGACAGACAAGCCATTCTTGAAGGGCTTGCCGACGGAACGATTGACGTGATTGCCACGGATCATGCGCCCCATTCCTCTTTGGAAAAAGATGTGGAATTTGACCGGGCGGCAAACGGCATCATCGGCTTGGAAACCTCGCTGTCTCTGAGTCTGCAATTGGTTGAAAAAGGCATTCTGACGTTTGCGGGGCTTATTGAAAAAATGTCTGTGAATCCGGCTCGGATTCTCGGTATTGACAATGGACTGAAAAAAGGCAGCCCTGCGGATATTACCGTCATTGATCCTGAAATATCTTACGTTGTAAATGCAGATACTTTCCGCTCCCGGAGCCGGAACACGCCGTTTAACGGAATGCGCCTGAAAGGCGGCGCGGTGATGACAATAGTGAACGGAAACATTGTAAGTGAGAATTGAAAATTGAGAATTGAGAATTGAGAAATAAATACGCCGGGGGAAGATTTCTCGCTCCGCTCGAAATGACAATGCGCCCCTCCCAATTCTCAATTCTCAATTCTCAATAAAAGGAGCCCCCATGACAGACCTTATCTATCAAAACCTTGCCCGGCATTTGGATAATCTGCCGGG
>JAIFKL010000293.1 GCA_020049595.1 Desulfobacteraceae bacterium | reverse complement strand
TTATCTCTGGTATGATACGGTTCCCAAGGTGGACTATACGACATATTCCTCGCCAGAGGCATTGCTCAAAGACCTGCGAAATCCGCAGGATAAGTGGAGTTATATCTCCTCCACAGAAGAATATTCCGAGTATTACGGAGAGGGCGTATATGTCGGTCTGGGTCTTCTTTATAAATTTGACAGCAATCACGACTGCCGGGTGGCTTTTGTTCACAAAGATTCGCCGGCGGACAAAGCCGGGCTGGCCCGGGGAGACAAATTTCTTGAAATCGGCGGCAAAACCATCACTGATATAGAAAAGAACAATCTCTGGGATGCGGTCACGGGCCAGGAGAGCATTTCTCTGAAAATCGAAGATAAATCGGGTCTTATCAAAGAGGTGACGCTTAAAAAGGAGCGAGTCAATATAGATGCGGTTTTGGATTATACGATCCTCAAAAACAACGGCGTCAAAACTGCTTATCTCGCGTTTACGTCTTTCATAGAGACGGCGCAGGAGGAATTGGACAGCATATTTGCCTATTTTAAGCAGGAAAAAGTTGAGGAACTGATTTTGGATATAAGATATAACAAGGGCGGCCAGGGTTCTGTGGCGCAATATTTGGCAAGTCTGATTGCCGGGGAGCGCGCGGCAGGAAAAGTTTTTGCAAAATCTGTGCATAATGACAAATACAGCCGATGGAACGCGACCGACTATTTCACAATGCCTGAAAATGCGCTGAATCTGCCCCGGGTTGTCTGCATTACCGGAGAAGCCACCTGCTCCGCCAGCGAGATGCTGATAAACGGTCTCAAGCCTTTTCTCGATGTAGTACAGATCGGCGCAAAGACCTGCGGCAAGCCTGTGGGAATGCACGGATGGGATTTCTGCAACATTCATATCAGTCCTATTGAATTTAAAGTAGTCAATGCAGACAATGAAGGCGATTACTTTTCCGGCTTGATTCCCGACTGTTCTGCGGATGACGACATGACCCGTGCTTTGGGAGACATACAGGAGACATCTTTGAAACATGCCTTGCATTATCTCAGCACCGGTTTGTGTCCTGACAACGCAAAAGAGTCTGAGAGGCTTTCGTTAGATAAACCTGAGAATATTGAATCATATAATTCCAGAGGCGCAATTTGAAACGGCAATATCCCCCTTTGAAGGGGGGCAGGGGGGATGTCTGTTTCGGACAGAGACCTGTCTGCACCGGAGAAACACCCCCCTGCGCCCCCTCCAAGGGGGGATTTGCCGATCTCGTTCCAGCGCTCTGCGTGGGAATGCAGCCGGGACGTTCCGCGTCCCTTTGTGTTTGATTTAGGAGGCAATATGTCTAAGACCGCGAGATGTCTGATAAGCTTTGCAATATGTTTTATGCTTGCCCGAACTGCCTCTGCGGAAGGCAATTTCATCACATCCGACTTATGGATCAGAGCCGTCATTCATACGGTAGAAAAAGGAGGAATTGAAGGCGTCTGGAAAAAAGGCGGCGAAGATACGCTCGGTCAAAATCGTGTGATCTGGGGATATTTTTACGCCGACCCCAATGAGATACGCTGGGGAAATCCGCAGAATCCCGATGTATTCGTCAAAGTCTGGTTTGATGAGAGCGGGCGGACTGATGTGAATTTTTTCCATGTCTCCGTGCCGGACATAGAGGTTTACTCAGACTATCCCTACAACGGCGTCCCTGACAGAAGCGGCAGGGCGACGACTTCCACACGATACATCCGCCACTGCTATGAAAACGGCGGAAGTTACGGCTATGAAAACAAAGAGGACGGCAATCCGGCCCAGGGATATTGGGCAGGAGCCAAGCCTTCGGGCTATCATCTCATGGATGACCTTAAAATTGCCGCTGTCATCAATACGCTTGAAAAAGGCGCGACAGAGGCAATCTGGTGTGAAGGCGGCAGAGGAATGCCCGAGGGAAAGCATAAAGTCGTCTGGGGATATTTTTATGCGGACCCGAATACAGTCTCTTGGGGAAGCGTGAGCAATCCCGAAGTCTTTGTGAAGATCTGGCTTGACGCAAATGGCAGAATTGATGTGAATTTTTTCCATGTCTCTGTTCCGGATATTGAAGTCTATTCCAATTTCTCCAACGAAGTGACTTCGCAATACTCCGATGACATTTTCTACAAACAGAAAGGCACTACGGTCACACACAAGCGATATATCCGCCATGAATACGCCTACTGGTATGCCTCATGGGCGGATCCCGACTGTTCTGTGCAAAATCAGAACGAATATCTCTATGAGACGATGAAATATGCCTACTTGTGGAACGACAAAGTTCCGGAAACAGATGTCTCGCTTTATTCCTCGCCGGATGTCTTATTGGAGCATATAAAATATGAACGGGATCAGTGGAGTTATATTGCTTCAAAAGAGGAATACGATCTTTACACCATCGGCGGCAACTATTTCGGGCTGGGCTTGGGCGTGGATTATGACGTTTATGATGACTGCCGGATTACATTTGTTTATAAAGATTCTCCCGCGGCGCAAGCCGGTTTGAAACGAAATGACAGGATTCTTGAAATAAACGGAAAAACCGTTCAGGAAATCGAAGCCCAAGACCTTTGGGATTCGGTATTTTACAAGGGCAGAATCGGCGATGCGGTTGATCTGAAAATTCAAGATTCGCAATATCAGACCCGCAGAATAAGCGTCAAAAAAGATTTGGTGGAAATACAGACAATTTTGCATTATGATGTCATTGAATATGAGGGCTTGAAAGTCGGCTATGTAGTTTTTAATGAATTTTTAAGCGATGCCCTGAGAGAATTGGATGCCGTATTTGCTTATTTCTCATGGAAAGGCATTGACGAACTGATATTGGACATAAGATATAACCCGGGGGGAAGCACCTCGGTTGCAGAATATCTGGGAAATCTCATTGCCGGGGACCGTCTTGAAGGAAAGATATTTGCAAAATATCTCTACAACGATAACTACAGCGATTGGAATGAAATCGCATATTTCAAGAAACCGGCGAACAAGAACGCTCTGAATTTAAACCGAATTGTGTTTATTACTACCGGCGCAACCGCATCTTCCAGCGAATTGCTGATTAACGGCTTGAAACCTTTTATGGATGTCATTCTGATAGGCGATACGACAAGCGGGAAACCGGTCGGATACAGCTTTTCTTGGGAATTTTGCGACCGGATTTTTCTGCCCATTGTTTTCAAGTCCGTCAACAGCCGGGGAGATGGCAACTACTTTGACGGCTTTTCGCCTGCGTGTTATGCGGCGGATGACCTGAGCCGGACATTGGGAGATACGCAAGAAACTTCGCTCAAAGCCGCATTGCATTATCTGAAATACGGCAACTGTCCCAATATCTCATACCGGGCTGAAAAGTCAGCCAAAGAAAAGAAAACAATAAAACTGCACGGTTTCAGAGGAGAAATCGGGGCTTTTTGAACCACGAAAGCACGAAAGGTATGAAAGACACGAAAGGTTTGTAAAACGATTTTAAAAATCGTTCTGCTTGGAACACCAAGGCGGGGAAGGTTTGCGGCATATAACCTAAAACGATTTAAAAAATCGTTCTACATAAAATTGTAAGGTTCCATCGCATCCCTTTTTCGTGTTTTTCGTTTCTTTCGCGCTTTCGTGGTTTGCTTTCGCGGTTTAATTTTCTTAGAGTAATGAAATGAAAATACTGATTGCAAAAACAGCAGGCTTCTGCATGGGTGTCCGCAGAGCCGTTGAAATGGTGCTGAATGCGCCCGCCAAGCATGAAAAACCGATATGTACTTACGGTCCACTGATACACAATCCGCAGGTGCTTAAACTTTTGGAAGAAAAAGGCATTTCTGTTATCAATGAGATACCGGAAAAAGGACACGGCACTGTGCTGATCCGAGCGCACGGCGTGCCGCCATGGGCAAAAGAACAGCTTAAAAAAGCAGGCTTTTCCGTCATTGACGCCACATGTCCACGAGTCATCAAGGTTCAGACGATCATTGAAAAACACACAAAAGAAGGTTATCACGCGATTATCGTCGGAGACAGGGAACATCCGGAGGTTGTCGGACTGCTGGGATATGCCGGAGAAAAAGGCTGTGTTGTGGGAAATTCCCAAGAATTTGAAGCACTCCCGGCTTTCGAGAAAGCTATCATTGTTGCCCAGACCACACAGAACACGCTCTTTTTTGAAGATGTCAGAAAAAAAGTCTCGGAAAAATTTCCGCATTACAAGATTTTCAACACAATATGCGATTCAACGGAAAAACGGCAGGAAGAAGTCAAGCGGCTGGCAGATGCGGTGGATGCTGTCATCATCGCGGGAGGGCGCAACAGCGGCAATACCCAGCGTCTGGCGGAAATTGCAAGGCTTTCGGGAAAACCGACCTATCATATTGAAACTGAAGATGAACTTGATCTGAAAGCCCTTTCATCAGCCCGCTGCATCGGTATCACCGCGGGCGCATCCACGCCGAACTGGGTCATCAAAGGCATTTACAGAACCGTTGAAATGCTTCCCCTGACTGCCGTACCGGCTCGGTGGCGGAGCGCATTTCTGGCGGTTCAGCGGACCCTTCTGCTCACCAATATCTATGTCTCTCTGGGCGCTGGCTGTCTGTGTTATGCGTGCAGCAAGCTGCTCAGTATCCCGAATTATTATCCTTATGTATTCATATCAATGCTTTATGTCCTTTCAATGCACATCTTCAACAACCTGACCGGCGCTGAGGCAGATCACTACAATGACCCGGAACGGGCTTATTTTTATGATAAATATAAGATATTACTTGCAGGACTGGCATTGTTTGCCGGCGCGGCGGGGCTGATAAAAGCCTTTACAATGGGACGTCTGCCCTTTTCAATCCTGCTGGCGATGAGCCTGATGGGGCTTTCCTACAATCTGAAACTGATCCCGGATTGGCTGGGCAAAAGCAGATACCGGCGCATCAGAGACATCCCCGGATCAAAAGGCATTCTGATTGCCTGCGCGTGGGGCATTGTGACGGCTGTATTTCCGCCGTTGTCGGTTTGCGGCAAATTCGACCTCAGCACAGGCGTGGTATTTGTCTGGTCTGTGAGCATGGCTTTTGTCAGAACCGCATTTTTCGATATGCTTGACATGCAGGGGGACCGCATTGTGGGCAAGGGAACGATTCCCATACTGCTGGGCGAACATCGCACCATGAGGCTGCTGAAATCGCTGCTGACCGCGGATATTATTCTGCTGATGCTGTCAACTGCGTTTCATATCACATCCGGTCTCGGTTTTTTTCTGACCTTATGCCCTGCTTTTCTTTTTCTTGTGCTGATAACATATCAGAAAGGCAGTATGATGCCGGGCGTGCGGCTGGAGTTTCTGGTGGAAAGCCATTTTGTGCTGTCCGGGATCATAACGGTCTGCTGGTCGCTTTTTCTGCGCTGAATTTTTGCCGGGATTATTTTTTTATGTTTTTTTTCTGGACTTGGTAAAAAATCTGTGATATTAAAGCTTGCATTAAATGCTGATGTGCGCCTGTAGCTCAGTTGGATAGAGCAACGGACTTCTAATCCGTAGGCCACAGGTTCGAATCCTGTCAGGCGTACCACTTCAACATACTGTTAATCTTATAATAATCCTGTAAATCTTGAAAATCTTGTCAATCCTGCTCAAAAAGACTTGCATAGACAATATCTATCTGTTATTATTATTCACAATAATTAATCATTGTTATAAACGAAAAAGCCAAACTCATCGTGAGGTGGGGACGGAAAGCCACGGGTCTTAAAATAATAAAGATAGCCGGGTTGCCTGAATATCATCAAGGCAACTCGGTTTTTTTGTTTTATAAAACAGATGTTAT
>JAIFKL010000209.1 GCA_020049595.1 Desulfobacteraceae bacterium | reverse complement strand
TACATTAATATTTTTATGTTATCCAAACCCCAATTTGTAATATCTAAAATATTTAAAGAGGCTTGTCAAGATGATAATCCAGAGGGCTGCGGCTCGGATTTTCATTCCGACTGTCTGAGGCTCATTTTTCCCCTCGTAAATATTTTCTTAGCTCTGTTGACTTATACAAAATCTCTGTTGAAGTTATATATTAATTGACTCCCGTATGCAGGAAAAACCGGTAAGGAAAACCCTCAGGGTCCGCTGTGCCGTTAATATAGTGATCCGCTTTCGTTTTTTTTTGCCGCAGACACACACAGACGCACACAGACGGCTGTCCGAAAGCGGAATACGGCATATATGCAAAAAATATGCCGTAAAAAACCGAAAATGGATCACTATATATGAATGTTGAAAGCGAATTGGTATGATATACTATTAAAATTTTTCAATCGGATTCAGCCCGGGGCTGTATGCAGGCAGAAATATCAGACCGTTCCGCACCGTTGCAGTTTTTTTCGGAAAAAATCACATTTTGCTATTGTCCGAAGGGCTGTTATAGGGTATATGATTTTACATGAAGAAAAACTGGAAAATTTTGCAGCCGGATGCAGATGCCGTCAGAAAAATATGCAATGCCCTGAATTGCAGCCCTGTCACAGCCGCAATCTTAGTGAACCGGAACATTGTTTCCGAATCAGATGCCCGGCATTTTCTGAATGCTTCCCTGAATGATCTGCGCCCGCCTTTTTCCATGAAAGACATGGACATTGCCGTGCGCCGCATTTGCACCGCCATTCAGGATAATGAAAAAATTCTGATTTTCGGCGATTACGATGCGGACGGCATCACCGCTACTGCCATTCTGTTTGAATTTCTGCAATATACCGGCGCAAACGTATCCTATTATATTCCCCATCGCGTAAAAGAAGGCTACAGCCTGCAAACTTTTCATATCTCAAAATACGCAGTCCCCAATAAAATCCGCCTGATTATTACCGCCGATTGCGGGTCCAAAAGCCACGATGCTGTCAACTTGGCGAAATCGCACGGAATTGACGTTATCATTACCGATCACCATGACATAGAAGGGCATCCGCCCGAATCGCTGGCAATTGTAAACCCGAAACAGCAGGACTGCGCTTCCGGATTTGAGCATCTTGCCGGGGTCGGCGTGGTTTTTTTCCTGATGATCTGCCTGCGGAAACACCTGCGGGACATAAATTTTTGGAAAGACCGTCCCGAACCGAATCTGAAAAATTTCTGTGATCTGGTCGCGCTGGGAACCATTGCCGATGTTGTGCCGCTTGTGAAGGAAAATCGGATATTTTCAAAAATCGGCATTGAAATGATCCGCTCCGCCGCGCTTCGTCCCGGTATCCGCGCCTTAATCAAAGCCTCCGGTATCAGCAGCACTGCCATAGACACGGATGACATTGCGTTCCGTCTGGGTCCCCGGCTGAACGCCGCCGGCAGAATGGCGCACGCCAAGACTGCTGTGGAACTCCTGTCCGCAAAAGATGCTGAAACAGCAAGCGAAATCGCCCGGTCCCTGAATCTTATGAATCAGGATCGGCAGCGCATCGAAAAAGAAATATTTGAAGACATCGCAGAATACGTGAAAAATCATTCGGATATTCTCCGACAGCAAACATTGGTACTGTCAAATCCCGGATGGCATGAAGGCGTTATCGGCATTGTCGCGTCAAGGGTTGTGGAAAGATATTTTCGTCCGGCGATCCTGATTTCCACCCGAAACGGCATGGGAAAAGGCTCAGGCAGAAGCATTCCGGGCGTGGATATTCACAAGGGATTGCTGGCTTGTGCGGATGATCTGGAGTTTTTCGGCGGACATGCAATGGCGGCAGGCTTGACAATGAAATCCGAAAATATTCCCCGATTTCAGGAACATTTTGAAAATGCTGTCCGAAATATGGGGCAGAATGCCTTTACTCCCACGCTTACCATTGACCATGAACTGAATTTTGAAGATATTTCCGATGATCTCATTGATGAATTGGAATCGCTGGCACCCTTCGGCGAAGGCAATTCGGAGCCGCTGTTCACAGCCGTAAATGTCCGGGTTTCCGCATCGAAAATACTGGGCGAAAATCACCGGCGCATGACGCTGACACAGCAGGTTGACGGCAGGACAAGCCGGGCAATCACTGCGATTCAGTTCAACATCGGCGCAGATGCGCGGCTGAGGAATCATTTTGAGCGGATGGTGTTCCGGCTGCGCTGGAACAGGTGGAACGGCAGAAAAACAGCGCAGATTGTTGTGGAAGATTTATGAATCTGCTTGCAAAATCAGGGAGCAGGTGTTAGGTTTACGGAGTGTATGAATTGAAAAATAAAATTATTTCAGGTGATAGCTTATCTGTCCTTAAAACTATAAAAAACAACATCTTTGATTTGGTAATCACTTCACCGCCGTACTTTCAGCAGCGGGATTACGGAAACGGCGATTCAGGTATAGGCAATGAAAAAACAGAGGAAGAATATTTGGAAAATCTGACGAATATTTTCAGAGAAACAGTCTTTTCAGATGTTATAAATATCAACACGGTAATCAGCATGTTGAAAGAACATTTTGAAAGCCGTCTGAGTTCAAGGCTTCCGGTGATTGCAATTTATTCAGTTTATCAGCAGCTTTTTAAAACTGTAAAACGATTTGAAAATAAAGTCTTACGCCCCTTAAATGTTCATACTTCCTCCGATAAACACGGTTATGGTGATGTAGAAATATGGAACGTGAATAATACTCCTTTTGAAATGGTTGAAATTAAGCATCATATCCCTATTGACAGAAATCTGGTTTTTGATGTAGTCAAAAAATCTGAAAATACCGCAATTGAAAGATATTACATTCTGACCACTTATGAAGGCTGTTTTGTAAGTCCTGATGAAGAAGAATATATCAACAAATTTATTCTGAAAATAAAGAAAGACAGGAACTTGGAAATTATTGCTAACGGTATTATTTACAGTTTGAAATACTACTTACGTTTCATAGAAGATTATCATGATTTTCTGAAAACCTATACGAATGAACTGATAAGAGACGCTGAAAATTCAACTGAAGTGAAAGATTTCCATATAAAGATTTGGCAGGAAATTTTAAAAAAATACAGTAAAATCTGAGCAATTATTGCAATGAACGGGCTGCCGTCCGTTCTCTGAACTTATCACCCTGATCAAATTGAAAAAAAGATAACACTGTGGACAGAGAAATACTGCTTGAAAAAGTAAGAGAAGCAGCTAAAGCAGAGAAGCAAAGAGCAATAGACGAATGCGAAAAGTTTGAACGTCAATACGGACGAAAGCCGTCAAAAAAAGAAAAAAATAAGATAAACGGCCTGCCTGCCCGTATGACATCACTCGTATTTGATAAAAAAGCTGATAAATTTTATACGGCTACTTCGGGACGTGCGCCATCCAGAGAGAGTTTTAATTCATTGTTGAAAGAAAGAATGCCGAATCCGAGTCTTGAGTCGGGGCGTGATCCTGAATCCTGCGCTGAAGTGCAGGCTGCTGATAAGGCATTGAATTGCAGAGATAATGCCCGAATAAGCGATTTGATAATTGCGACAGTTTTAACAGGAGATGAGACACCGCAGGTCAGATGTGAAAATTGCAAAGTTACTCTCAGAGAAGCCCTTGTTATTACTGATGAAATGGCAGAACAGGAGATGAAAAATGTTCAGATTCAGTGAAAACACTTTAAAATTATTGCTAAATGCAGGATGGTCAGAAAACAGGCGCACTTCTCTGGCAGATGACTATACAAAAGCCCTTGAACACAAAAATTTTCATGTCTCTGATGCCGTTAAAGACTTTCTATACAAATTCGGCGGATTATCTGTCATACATCCCCATGCTCAACTGAAAGAAAAAAATGACTGGTTTCATTTTGATGTAATTAAAGCGATTAACAGCGGGGACCCCGGCTGGGTATCAGAAGAATACAGCTCCCGTATCGGAGAAAAGCTGTGTATTATCGGAGAGGCATTCCGAAGGAGTATGATTTTATGTATGTCCCCGGATAAAAAAGTTTACGCAGGAATAGATGAAAAGCTGTTTTATGCAGGAGATTCCGGCGAATCCGCCATAGAGTGTCTGTGCAACGGCGATGAGTTAAAAGAGATACCCGAATTTTTACCTGAAGAATCAGAAGCAGCAGGAATTGTTTATGCGAAAGAAAATTTAACCCGTTTGAAAGCTGAAAAATCTGTCGGCATTATCGGGTTATAAAATTGATTTTGAAAGGAACTCCCATGGCAAAGTCATTTCGCCCAAGTACGCGTGAGACAAGCATCCTGTCAAAAATCGAGTCCTCGAAAGAACATGCGCGGCGCAATGCAATCAAAGGGATAAAAGACTGCATTGAGCCGTTGAGCAACTCGGTTGCCATGAAGCTTGTTGAAAATAATCTCGTAGAGACCACAAATAAAAATTCGCTGGAAGAGCAGATTCAGCGATGCCTTGACAAACTGACCCACGCCGAAGATTTTGACATTGACTATCAGACCGCGCCGGTCAGAAATGTGGTGCAACATCCGCATGTGGTCAGTCTTTATCTGACAGCTTTTGTGGTGGAACATCTTGTCAATCACAAAGATGTAGTTGATATTTACGGCTCTGATGAGGACATATATTTCTGTATCAATCATCAGGTGATCAAACATCTGTCGTCAAAAAAAGAATGAAAAGCATAACCTGACCATGCGGCAGCGATGAGACCGTCTTTTTATCCCAGACTTGTCAACAATCCTTTTGACGATCCCGGCGTATTCATTCCTTTTCTGTTTGAAAACCGGGCAATCCTCTTTGATGCGGGAGACAATTATCCGCTTTCGCCCCGAGATATACTGAAAATCTCTCATGTCTTTGTCAGCCATACGCATATTGACCATTTTGCGGGATTTGACCGGATGCTGCGCCTGTTTCTCGGTCGTGAGAAAATCTTATCTCTCTACGGTCCCGATGGTTTTTTAAAAAATGTTGAAGGAAAACTCGCCGCGTATTGCTGGAATCTGGCAGAAAGTTTTACTCATCCTTTTGCGGTTGAAGCCACGGAAGTCCGTTCCGACCGGCTGCTGACCAACTGCTATCTGCTTAAAAACAAATTTATTCCTCTCTGCGATCCTGTTGCGGAACCCTTTCCGGCAAACGGAATGCTCCTGAAAGAACCTTCGATTTGCGTCTCCGCCGTGATTCTTGACCATCGCATTCCCTGTCTCGGTTTCAGCCTGAAAGAACAGTTTCATGTCAATATCATCAAAGACAGCCTTGAGCGGCTGGGACTTGGTGTGGGACCTTGGCTGAAGTGTTTTAAAAATGTCTTATTCGAGGGACAGCCTGCGGATTCGCTGTTTGAAGTCATGCCCGGCAAAACATTTCCGCTGGGAGAACTGACAAAAGAAATTGCAACCATCACGCCGGGGCAGAAAATCACTTATATTACGGATGTCGGCTGCACCCCGGACAATGTGGAAAAAATTATTGCGCTCGCGAGAGATTCGGATCATCTCTTTATCGAATCGGCTTTTCTTGAGGGTGAAAGCGAACTTGCCGGAGAAAAATATCATCTCACCGCAACACAGGCTGGAATGCTTGCCGCCGAAGCCGGCGCAAAACAGTTCACGCTGTTTCATTTTTCTCCGAGATATTCGGGCATGGAACATCTTTTTCGGGAGGAAGCGGAAGCGGCTTTCAAAGAATACCGTCAGTGATTATATCTCTCGCAAAGGGCGCAAAGATAAAAAAGAAGGATACGGGAGCGCCTCCTAAGTAGAGCGGGTTTTTAACCCGCTTTACGTTTACTTATTTTCCT
>JAIFKL010000387.1 GCA_020049595.1 Desulfobacteraceae bacterium | reverse complement strand
GAAAAATCACGATTGAAGGAAAAGGAAAGCTCGGCGAAGACTTATGGGGCGAGAATGATAAAAGTTGGGGAGACTGGTGGAAACATGCGGGGATTAAAGAAGATGACAACAAAAATCTGAACTTTTTTCCCGGCCTCGTTGTGGCTGAAGGCAAAAGCATCTCGCTCATCGGCGGAGACATTGAGATAAAAGGCACATCCGTGCCGAACAAACAAGGCGATGCTGTGCCTTTGGGCGCAAACCTGAACGCACCTGATGGAGAAGTCCGAATGGCGAGTATTGCCTCGGAAGGAGAAGCAGAAATCAGCGACACCGGCTTAAATGTTTCTGCTTCCCGGCTCGGAAACATCACAATGTCCGACGGCGCTGGCGTCACGGTCAACAGCAGCGGCGACGACAGCACCCGCGCCGGAGCGGGCAGCGTTTTTATCCGCAGCGGCAGTTTTGTCATGGACACTGCCAGCCGAATCATATCTCAGCCGAGCCACGGAGACGGACAGGAAATCAGCATTCAGGCAGACAATGTGACTTTGCAGAACAGCAGCGAGATCAAAGGAAATGCGCTGGGAACCGGCAAAGGAACGGATATTGTCATTGAAGCCTCTGAAACGCTCACAATCACTGACAGCAGAATAAAAAACGGTTCTTTTTATGAGCAGGACGCGGGCGCGGGCGGAGAACTGTCTGTTACAGCAAAAAATATAGCAATTTCAGGCAGCAAATCATCGCTCGGCGGAGAATCCTACGGCTCAGGAAAAGGCGGAAATATAAACCTGAATGCCTCCGAATCGCTTCATCTTTTTGATGAAGGTGTGGTTTCCGCTTCCGCGACGACTTGGAGTACAAGCCGGGGCGGAGATATTACTGTCACTACGCCGCAGTTGACAATTGAAAATAAAGCTGAGATAAAGAGCAGGTCAGAAGGCGCGGGGGAAGGCGGAAATATCACAATCCATGTAGGGGAATTGCAGATTGCAGACCGGGGCGAAGTTTCCGTGGAGGCAAAGCAATCCGGCAACGGCGGGAATATAAGCATTTCCGGTATTGCCCCGAAGTCTGAGGACTTTGCGGATGTTGTCTCGCTTTCCGGCGAAAACACTGCGATTCGGGCAGATACTGTCGGCAGCGGTCATGCGGGAAATATTGCTGTCACAGCAAAAAATATGTCTCTGACAGATACCGCTTCTGTTACTACTTCTGCTTCGGATACAGGAAATGCGGGCAGTATCGCTCTGAATGTTGAAAAACTTGATCTCGGCAAAAACGCAAAAATTGCCTCATCCAGCGAATATTTATCTGTTAAAATTCAAACTGTTCCGGATATTGCCGCACGCGACGAGATGATGGCAAATGCCCAGCCTTATGATGTCGTTGTTGTGAAGGATGCCGGAGACGGTTCAGCAGGCGTCTTTGTACTGAATATCTTCGGAGATATTTGGGTTCCCATCGGCAAAGATATTGCAAATCGGGAGGGATTCACCGCACTTGCCGGAGATATTGCCCGCATTGATACGGGCTACGTGGGCGCTTGTGGCTTCGAGAACGGGAGCAATTCAGACAACACCCGGAGATGTCAACGGCGACAGCAGCATCGGGCTGGCAGATGCGATTCTTGCCTTGCAGGTCTGTTCCGAGTCTCAGACGCCTGCGGGTATTCAGATAAGCACAGCAGCGGATGCTGACGGAGACAGCAAAATCGGATTGGCTGAAGTGATCTGTATCTTGCGAAAGCTGATGAATCCTGAATAAAGGTTTCTCGCAAAGGCGCATCTGATTTCAGCCCGGGCGCAAAGAGATTTTTATAAAAAAGCTTTGCTTTGCGCTCTTTGCGTGCTTTGCGAGAGATAAAAAAAAGTCTCTCGCAAAGCACGCTAAGGACGCAAAGGTTTTTAAGAATCTAATTATGAAGTTAATAAATTATATTTTTTTTCCTTAGCGTTCTTATTGTCTTAGCGCTCTTTGCGTGCTTTGCGAGAAATAAAAGTTTCTCGCAAAGGGCGCAAAGGGCGCAAAGAAAATTTTTTATAAAACAAAGAACTTAATGGCTTATTTTATATAAAAGAAAGCTTTTCTCTGCGCTCTTAGCGTGCTTTGCGAGAAATAAAAGGTTCTCGCAGAGGCGCATCTGATTTCAGCCCGGGCGCAAAAAATTTAAAAGGAGAGGTATGATGACTTACGAGAATATTATTGTTGAAATCGGAGATGATTTTGTAGCTGAAATAACGCTCAATCGTCCCAACAGCCTGAACACCTTCACTGTTGCGCTTGCAAAGGAACTCAGGCAGGCATTTCAGGAACTTGACTCGGAAAACAGTGTCCGAGTAATTATCCTGAAAGGAGCCGGAAAAGCATTTTGCGCCGGTATAGATGTAGGCGATTTTTCAAATAAAAATGTTATGGAATATCGGGAATGGATAGAGTGCATGGAAAACCCGCTGGTTGCCATCAGCCGTATCAGCAAGCCTGTTATTGCTCAGGTACACGGCGTTGCTGCTGCAAACGGCGCTGGTCTGGTCGCTGCTGCGGACCTTGCGACCGCGGGTGAAAATGCACGTCTGGGGCTGACTGCCATCAATGTGGGACTCAACTGCGTCGGTCCTGTCATTCCTGTCAGCCGGTCTGTGGGGAGGAAAAGAGCGCTCGAACTCCTATTTTACGGTGATCTGATCACGGCAAAGGAAGCTTTAAATATGGGGCTTATCAACCGAGTCATACCTGAAGCTGATTTGAACACAGAAACCCGTAACTGGGCTGCAATTCTGGCGCAAAAGAGTCCGCTGGCGCTGCAAATCGCCAAAAAAGCATTCTATGCGGCGGCGGATATGGAGTACTGCAAAGCTTTTGAATATATGAACGAGGCTTTTGCACGTCTGTGTTCTACAGAAGATGCCAAAGAAGGCATCAGCGCGTTCTTGGGAAAACGAAAACCCGATTGGAAACAGAAATAGCAGCAACAGGGCGGGCCCTTTTTTTATAAAATGATTTGATAAAAATGACATGCCCGCCCTGATTTCCGGGAGTTGTCCTGTGATCCGAATTGAAGCACTGAGCAAACATTACAAAAATACTCATGCGCTGAAAGGTGTAAATCTTTGTGTGGCAGAAGGCGAACTTTTTGCTTATCCGGGACCCAACGGCGCGGGCAAAATCACCACCATCCGCATCCTTACCGGACTGACAAAGCTTTCGTCGGGAACTGCCCGGCTCAACGGCTTTCACATCGAAAGCCAGCCGCTTGAAGCCAAAAGACAGTGCGGGCTGGTTCCGCAGTCCGTGAATCCGGATCAGGAACTCACGGTATTTGAAAATCCGGATGTTCACGGCCGTCTGTTTCATATTCCGGCTGCAAAGCGCAGGGAAAAAATTGACGAACTTCTGGAATATGTTGACATGAGCGGGAAAAAAGATGCGCTTGTGAAACATCTGTCCGGCGGAATGAAACGGCGGATTATGATTGCGCGTGCGCTGGTGCATTCTCCCAAAATTCTTTTTCTCGACGAACCCAGCGTGGGCTTGGATGCCAATATCCGCAGACGGATATGGGCGTTGATCAAAAAGATTCAGCAGAACAAAACGAGTAGTTTTCTGACCACGGCGGGCAGGGTGGCTTTTCCGGATGAAGGATGCATCGTGGCGGATGACACGCCTCTGAATCTGATTTCCGCTCTCGGAACTTGGTCCATAGACCGGTTTGCCGATGACGCCATGAACACGGTTTACTTCAAAACACGGGAAGAAGCCGATGAATACAGAACCGGCAGGGAAGAAAGTTTTACACTGCGCCGGGTGAATCTGGAAGACGTCTTTCTCAAGCTTACGGGAAAAAAGGTGTCAGGGGTGGGGAAACAGGGGTGAGAGAAGTCAGATATTTCGTTGCAGTATGCTGTCATTATTTGAAAGTCAGGAAAAAAATGCTTCATTACCCGTGTGAAAAACCGCAGGCCTCATTTTCAGGGAATCATGCTTTCCCGTTTCGGAAAAGCACTTCCGCTCTACCGTTGGAATAAGAGTTTATGCTGTTTTTCCCGAATACAGTTTATTCGCTTGGGCATAGATTCTTAATGCCGCAGCCATCTGCTGTTCAGCGTTTTCTCCCTGCGCCTGAAACCATTCAAATGTTTCAGGGTCTATCCGTATGATAACTGTCATCGGTGTTACAGGAATACGCCATTCGGCTTTTGCAAAAAATTCTTCCGTCAGGGGCGGAATATCGGATGTATCAATATCCTCATCAGCAAGCGCATCAACCCTTGACCAGTCGGTTCCTGATATACTGTTCATATCGCTTTCGTTCATAAGACAGTGCCTTTCGTAAAGAAACAATACGGATTGTTTCATCGTCGGGTTCGGTATAGATGATAACCGCAACACGTCCTTCCAAGAGACCGATACCGGTCCGTCTGTCTTCGCCGTAGTCTTTCCGTTCATCCAAGTTTACAAGCATCGGCAGTCTGAAGATACGGGGAGCATCTGCAAAATCAAGCCCATGTTTGACAATATTGATTTCATTCTTCTGGGCGTCCCACTCAAATTTCAATGATTCACCATAGATATCTTCAATTTAACTGAGGTTCGGACAACCTTCTTTTCATATTTTCATACCTCAGCCGCCGCCGTACTTTCCGACCGCATCCCGGAGTACCTTCTCCCCGCAATCAAGCTTTTATGCCGGCACCCGCATTGCCGGAAATACCTAACTCAGATTATTTTTTACATATCCTGTCATGACTATGAAAGTCAAGAAAAAAAATGCTTCAGATTCCCTCAGTGCTTCAGACATGCGGTTTTTGAAGCTTTTCTCAGGCAGGGCGTGATCGTGCGTTCCATGATTTCTTACGGATTTCCCGAATATATCCGGGTGAATGTCGGCACGCATGAGGAAAATCTGCGGTTCATAAAGGCGATGGAAAATCTGATTTAAAGCGACATAAATATCTCGTTCCCGTGCAATGCGGGAACGAGAATAACATCAGAGCGGAATAAAGGGGAAAGTTTCACTACATGAGACAGCCTAACAATAAATTCACTGGCACGGCGTTAGCCGTGTCCGGCGCAACGCCTTGTTATACTTTATAACTCAGAATTCCTCTGAAAATTCTGAATAATTGTTCCATATCTTCGGGAAATCTGAATGTATGAATATCTTTGACTATATTTTTTATTTTTCTGTTTAATAATGCAAATCTCCATACTTCTCCTATAGTTACAGCCCCAAATAAAACATCTGAAAATTCAGTTTCCTCATATTTGTCCAATGCAATCAATTCTACAGCCAACTGATTGAAGCCTCTGTCCA
Source organism: Desulfobacteraceae bacterium (assembly GCA_020049595.1). Taxonomy (GTDB): domain Bacteria; phylum Desulfobacterota; class Desulfobacteria; order Desulfobacterales; family JAIFKL01; genus JAIFKL01. Next base: position 530 of record JAIFKL010000387.1, on the reverse strand, counting down.
AATCACCTCTTTTTGCTTCAATTACAATTAATTCGTGTTTTGAACGTATCAGATAATCTATGAACCCGCTTAACTTTTCATCAATATCTATAGGATATTCTATATTTAATTTCGCATCAATCCGGCGAATAATCTCATACAGCAGAGGTGCAATCATAAATTCTCTTTTTGCTGTCTCCGAATTTACAGTAATTTTCGGTAATAACTCATAATAAGAACTTCTTAACTTCTCAATAACTTCATTCTCAATCTCTTCATGGAGAGGATAATCAATATTTTTCAGCAATAACGAATAACCGAACGCCTGAACAATTTCCTCAGCAGGAAGATTCATTTCAAAATAGTCGCTGAAAGTGTATTTTTTACCTTCTTTAAAAATTGGGTAGTGGTGTAGAAGAGGTGACGGGAAGGTGTCACTCCGAGCGCGGCGGAGGGTCTCTTTTTATTACAGTATTCTGTTATAATAAGAGATTCTTCGCTGCGCTCAGAATGACAGCGGAAGGTTCTGTCACCTCTTCTACACCACTACC
>JAIFKL010000015.1 GCA_020049595.1 Desulfobacteraceae bacterium | reverse complement strand
TCAGCACGGACAGAAAGCGTGTCACTCTGAGCTTTGATGACGGGGGCTTGGGCGATAATGACGGTATTGCGGATCGGAAAATAATCTGTGTTACGGGTCTCGGCTATGCAAAGATCAAAGAGGATACAAAGCCGTCTGCGGAGCCGTCGTCGGAGTCCGGCGGAGGCGACAGCAATTGTTTTATATCCACGGCGGCAGAGTAGGGCGGGCTGAGCTTGCGAAGCCCGCCGAATTGCAGACAGAGGAAAAATGAAAAAAGACAAAACACATCCGACAATGAAAACAGGAAAAATATCTCATTTCTCATTCCTCCTGACATTCCTGCTTGTTTCCTCCGTTTCTCTTGCGGGAGAAGTCAGAATCATGCCCGATGACGGCGAAGCCGGCGAGGAATTCGGACAGTCTGTTTCCATATCGGGCGATTTTGCCGTTGTCGGCGCATACAAAGACGATGACAGGGGAAACGGCTCCGGCTCCGCCTATATCTTCAGCCGGCAGGGCGCAAATTGGCTACAGCAGGCAAAACTGACCGCATCCGACGGCATGAGTCATAATTATTTCGGCTGCTGCGTTTCTGTTTCAGGAGATTATGCTGCTGTAGGGGCTTTCAACAACAGGGGAACGGCATTCGGCACAGGTTCGGTTTATGTTTTCAGGCATTCGGCAGCAGGCTGGCTTCAGCAGGCAAAACTGAGCGCAGACGACGGCGCGGAAAATGACTACTTGGGTTATGCGGTTTCCGTTTCGGGAAATGATCTGATCGCGGGCGCATACAGAGATGACGACAAAGGCAGCGAATCCGGCTCCGCTTACATTTTCAGATATGACGGAACAAGCTGGATACAACAGGCAAAACTGACCGCATCCGACGGTTCCGCCGGAGACAATTTCGGCAGAGCAGTCTCTGTTTCCGGCGATTATGCCCTTGTCGGCGCGCTCAATGACAGCGACAGAGGAACCTGTTCGGGCGCGGCTTATATCTTCAAACGCTCAGGAACAAACTGGATACAGCAGACAAAACTTGTCCCCGATGATCTTTCGTCAAATGACTTTTTCGGTTTCTCCGTATCTCTTTCGGTTCCATACGCAGTTGTCGGCGCGGACGCGGATGACGACAAAGGCAGTAATTCCGGTTCGGTTTATGTCTTCAGACTCTCCTCAGACGGCCGATGGATACAGGAGGCAAAACTGACCGCGTCCGACGGCTCGGCAAACAGCTTTTTCGGCAGATCGGTTTCGGTTTCAGGTCAGGATTCGCAGCGGTATATCATCGCAGGCGCGGACGGATCACAGGGTGCTGCCTATATCTTCAGACAGGAAAACGGCGCATGGATTCAGCAGACAAAGCTCACCGCGTCAGACTCCGGTGAAAACTGTTTCGGCTGGACAACCTCGGTTTCGGTTCAAAACTCGGATGTCTGCTGCATTGCCGGGGCTTATAAAAACAGCGCAAAGGGAGAGGCTTCGGGTGCCGCCTATATTTACGGCAGTTTTTCCGACACTGCCCGAGCTTGTGATATTGATATCAGCCCGACATTGCTCACTCTCAGCCAGCCGAAATCTGATTTCAGCCGGGCGCGTTCTGCCGATGCTGAAAAAGATTCGGAAAAAGATGAAAAATCGGAAAAAGATGAAGAAACGCCCTCCGATGAAAATTGCGGCAGAGGGCTTGTCATACCTGAATCGCTCACGGCATACTGGCAGATGACGCCCCGTCCTCCCCGAAAACCCGCGGCGCAGAATCTGGCGGCAGCCACAGACTGGAGCCGATATGACAGCGGGATCCGGTCTCAGGGCAGTTGCGGTTCCTGCTGGGCATATTCCGCGCTGGCGCTGGCGGAAAATCTTTCCAATCAGGCAAAGCTGCCCATTGATCCGGACCTTTCCGAACAGACATTGATTTCCTGCTCCGTCGGCGGCTGTTCCGGCGGATGGTACTGGGATGCCCTGAATTATGTCAATACAGACGGCGTGGGTCCCGAATCCTGCTATCCCTACACCGGCAAAAGCGGAAACTGTTCGGACAAATGCGCCGCTCCTGATTTTCTCTTAAAAGTCAGCCATTTTACGGCATCGCCCGGGCTTTGGGGAGAAGATCATACGGTTGACGACCTGAGAGAAGCCCTGCAAGAGGGTCCTCTTTGTGTATCCATGCGTGTTCCCGATGACGGGACCTTTACCGGCAGCGGATATGCCGGCGGCGTGTATGACTACAACGGCGGCGAGATATCATGGGAGTCAAACGGGCATTCGGTGCTGCTGGTGGGATATGATGACACAGCGCAATGTTTCAAAGTGAAAAACAGTTGGGGTCCCCGGTGGGGAGAAAACGGCTATTTCCGAATTGCTTACGATGACGTGACAGATGATGTGAAATTCGGCAGTTATGCCGTGAGCGCATCAGGTGTTTATTTGGACGGCGCTGCGGGTCTGTTTACGATAGCAAATAAGGGAAACGCCGATCTGATTGTCTATGGCATCACAGCGGACAGAAGCTGGATAAGGCTGATGCCTCAGACGGTTCCGGTCATTGCCCCCGGCGGAAAACAGGTGATAAACGTATCTTGTGCGAATTGGGATGCGGTTGCCGCTCCTGAAGAAACAGGCAGAATTACGGTCAGTTCCGATGATCCGGATGAACCGGCGGTTACGGTGGAAGTCAAAGCAGGCAAGCCGCCGACGGTTTCCGACATACCGACATTGCTGGTTTCTCCGCCGTTTGCGGAAGTTCCGCAGAGCGCCGGCACGGTTGTCATTTATGTTTCCAAAGGCGGCGCTGATGCGGCAATGGACTGGACTGCGGAGGTTGACAGTTCATGTCCGTGGCTGTCGGTGATCAGCGGTTCTGCCGGCATAAATGACGGAACCGTAACCGTTTCATATCAGAGCAACAACTGGGGGTCAAGAAGGGGAAAAGTGATGATTTCTGCGCTGAACGCTTTGAGCAGTCCGCAGTTTGTGGAAATCCGTCAGGAAGGGCTTTATGAAGTGGCTGATACAGACAGCAGCGGATCAGTTGATCTGAAAGATGCGGTGATTGCGTTAAAGATTCTGGCGGGGAATACCGAGGCTTTGAATATTGCGGCATGGCCGCCGCATCCGGGTTCTGATGTGAACAGCGACGACAGAATCGGCATGGAAGAAGCGGTTTATATATTGAGTAATCTTTCGAGAGAGCAGTGAAAAGTGTCTGAACCGCTGATTCGTCTGATTTATCTGATTTGTCAGAATAATCAGACGAATCAGAGTTCAGACAATAATCAGAATAATCAGACAAGTGTCTGAACCGCTGATTCGTCTGATTTATCTGATTTGTCAGAATAATCAGACGAATCAGACGAATCAGAGTTCAGACAATATCCTCGGCTGCTGCGGTTTCGCTTTGCGGCTTTTCATCCGACGGTGCCGGCGCTGCTGCTGCCGCTGTTTTTGCTTCTTCTTTTTTCTTTTTTTCCAATTTCTTCTTCTTGCTTTTCTCGATAGCCAGCAATTCTATCAGAGAGACAGAAGCGGCATCACCCGGGCGTTTTCCGAGTTTGACAATCCGTGTGTATCCTCCTGAAATATTTCCGAAACGCTCGGATGCTTCTTCAAAAAGCTTGTGAACCACATCTTTTTCCCGCATAACGGCAAGCACCTGCCGTCTGGCATGAACATCACCGCGCTTTGCCAGCGTGATTATATGTTCTGCCCAGCTTCTGAGTTCTTTTGCTTTTGCGTCTGTGGTTCGGATACGTTCATATTTAAACAGCGATGTGACCATGTTGCGAAACATGGCGATTCTGTGGCTGCTTGTTCTGTTTAATTTCAAACCGGCTCTTCGATGTCTCATTTGTTCCTCGTAAAAAAAATAGGTAAGGGGTAAGGGGTCAGAGGGAGTTCCCCGAACCCCTTATACCAATTCGCTATCAAAAACCGTGTTTTCCGTAAAACCGCTTTTCAAGCGGTTTAAGCGATTTGAAAAATCGCTTTACGATCCGAAAAGACCTGGTTTTGAAAGCGAATCGGTATTACCCTCTTACCCCTGACCCGCTCTTATCATTCTTCCGTCGAGCGTTCTTCGGGTGCCACAAATCCTTCAAGCTTCATCCCCAGGGAAAGCCCCATGTCTGACAGCACTTCTTTGATCTCATTGAGAGATTTTCTGCCGAAGTTTTTGGTTTTGAGCATTTCAGCCTCTGTCTTGCTGACCAATTGATAAATTTTTGATATTTCAGCATTTTTAAGACAGTTGGCGCTGCGGACGGAAAGTTCAAGTTCTTCAACGCTTCTGTAAAGATTTTCATTAAACTGGGGTTTCTGCTGCTCGTCCGATCTTCTGTCCGGCTCCGGCTCAAGTTCTTCATCGAAATTGATAAAGAGCGCCAGTTGTTCTTTGAGTATTTTGGCAGAATATGCGACCGCATCTTCCGGGCGGATACTCCCGTCTGTCCAGATTTCCACGGTCAGTTTGTCATAGTCGGTCCGCTGTCCCACCCGTGAATTTCCCACCACATAGCTGACGCGTCTGATCGGCGAAAATACGGCATCTATGGGGATAGTTCCCAGCGGAGCGTTTTCCTCTTTGTTGTTTTCGGCAAGACTGTATCCCTTTCCTGTTCTGACAGCCATTTCCATTTTCAACTGTGCGCCTGCGGAAAGGCTTGCAATATGCAGTTGGGGGTTGAGAATTGTAAGGGAACCGTCAGTGCTGACGATATTTCCGGCGCTGACATTCCCTTCTCCCTCCGCTTCGATACGGAGGGTGCGGCGGATTTTAGGGTCTGCTTCGGGAGAAATTTTCAGACGGACTTCTTTCAGATTGAGAATGATTTCCGAGACATCCTCCAGCACACCCGGAATAACGCTGAATTCGTGCATCACTTTGTCAAACCTTACAGACACAATCGCTGCGCCGTAAAGCGAAGAAAGGATGATCCGTCTCAGAGAATTTCCGATGGTGACGCCGAACCCTCTTTCAAGCGGTTCACAGACGAACTTGCCATACGCGGGCTGTCGGACAGCCTGAATCTTTTCCGGCCTGATCATCTCTTGCCAGTTCATGTACATGAGTCCATTTGACGACATGTTTCACTCCGGAGCTGATAAAATTGAGAATTGAGAATTGAGAATTGAGAAATAAAAGTGTCCAATTCTCACTTCTCAATTCTCAATTCTCAATTATTTGGAATAAAGTTCTACTATCAACTGTTCCTGTATGGGCATTGTAAGGTCTTCCCGGGCAGGCAGTGCTTTGACCATGCCTTTCAGGTTGTCTTTTTCCAAATCAAGCCACGGCGGAATTCCTCTTCGCACCACCGCATCCATTGAATCCCCTATTGCTTTGATCTCGCGGCTTTTCTCACGGACATGAATCACATCCCCCGGTTTGATGAGATATGAAGGAATATTCACCTTTTTACCGTTGACAAGAAAGTGGCTGTGTCTGACAAAATGGCGGCCCTGGGTACGTGAATTTACAAAACCCAGACGGTAAACAGCATTGTCCAATCTGCGTTCCAGCAGCACCAGCAGATTTATACCCGTAATGCCTTTCTGACTTTCGGCTCTTTCGAAAAAGAGCCGGAACTGGCTTTCGGAAAGGCAGTACATCCGCTTGACCTTCTGTTTTTCACGCAACTGAACCCCGTAGTTTGAAATTTTTCCGCGACGGCGTTCTCCGTGCTGACCCGGGGGATAACCGCGTCGGTCAAACGCGCATTTATCGGAATAACAGCGATCTCCCTTTAAGAACAATTTCAAGTTTTCACGTCGGCAAAGCCGGCAGACAGAACCTGTGTATCGAGCCAAATTTCCTCCTTCAATTCGGGGTTTCCGGGTAACTGAGCTTGTCGAAGTTCCCCCTGACCCCTGACCTCTTTCAAACTCTCCGTCTTTTGGGCGGCCGGCATCCGTTATGCGGAATCGGTGTTACATCTTTGATCATAAGGACATTGAATCCTGCTGACTGCAAAGAACGCAAAGCAGATTCCCTGCCCGCGCCGGGGCCTTTGACAAAGACCTCCACATTTCTCATGCCGTGGTCCATTGCTTTTCTGGCGGCGTCTTCTGCTGCGAGCTGTGCGGCAAAGGGCGTGCTTTTCCGTGATCCTTTGAAGCCCTGCACCCCGGAGCTTGACCATGAAACAATATTGCCCGCCGGATCAGTGATCGTAACTATCGTATTGTTGAAAGTTGACTGAATATGTACGACACCGTTTAGAATACTCTTTCTTTCTTTCTTTTTTGTACGGGTTTTCCTTTTTGCCATGCGTTTTATTCCTTTTAATTGAGAATTGAGAATTGAGAAATATTTCTCACTTCTCAATTCTCACTTCTCAATTCCCATTACTTCTTTTTGGTAGCTGCGCCTTTTTTCTTCACAGCGGCTCTTCTGGGACCTTTTCGGGTCCGGGCATTTGTTTTGGTCTGCTGTCCCCGTACAGGAAGCGATTTCCGATGCCGAAGCCCGCGATAACAGCCGAGGTCCATCAGCCGTTTGATATTCATTGAAACTTCTGTGCGAAGTTCTCCTTCTACCTTAAATTCGCCGTCAATGATTTTGCGAATGTCATTGATTTCATTTGCAGACAGATTATCGGTTTTGGTATCAGGATTAATATTGAGTTGTGTGAGTATGCGCTTTGATGAGGTTTTGCCTATTCCGTAAATATAGGTCAGCCCTATCTCAATCCGCTTTCCTTTCGGTAAATCTACGCCCGCAATTCTCGCCACGTCTAACCCCCTTTGTTAATTGAGAATTGAGAATTGAGAATTGAACACTTCTTATTTCTCAATTCTCACTTCTCAATTCTCACTTCTCTTATCCTTGCCTTTGTTTATGCCGTTTATTCTGACAGATAACTCTTACCGTCCCTTTTCTGCGGATGATTTTGCACTTGTTGCATATTTTCTTTACGGAAGCCCTGACTTTCATAATTTTCCCCTTGAGAATTGAGAATTGAGAATTGAGAATTGAGAACTAAGCGGAAATTCTCAATTTTTCAATTCTCAATTACTTGGCTCTGTATGTTATTCTGCCGCGAGTGAGATCATAAGGCGAAAGTTCAACTGTCACCGTATCGCCGGGAAGGATTTTGATGAAGTGCATACGCATTTTGCCTGAAATATGCGCCAATATCTGATGCTTATTTTCCAACTCGACTTTGAACATCGCATTCGGCAGGGTTTCAACAACCGTCCCCTGTACTTTGATCGCTTCTTCCTTTGCCATATATAAAATCTCTCCTCGCTTACATTGCTTACATTAAACACAAAAACATAACCGCGAAAGCACTAAAAAAATTGTCTTTCATGTCTTTCGTGTTTTCGCGGTTCATCTTTCTGATATCTTTCTTTTTCTAATATCTTCCTTTGATTCTGGTTCCGCCGCTTTTCTTCAGAAATCCCTCATAATGCCGTTGCAGCATGTGAGATTCAATCTGGGCTATGGTATCAATGGCCACCCCGACCACTATCAGCAGCGCCGTTCCCCCGAAGTAAAACGGAACATTGAATTTTGCAATCAGAATTGACGGCAGCACGCAGATCACCGAGACATAAATTGCCCCGCCCAGGGTGATACGCGTCAGCACTCTGTCAATATAATCGGCTGTGTGCTTGCCCGGACGGATGCCCGGAATATAGCCGCCGTGTTTTTTCATATTATCCGCCACATTCACCGGATTGAATGTCACTGCCGTATAAAAATAGCAGAAAAAGAATATAAACGCCACATACAGCAGTTCATAAACCGCATTCCCGGGTGTGACAGATGCCGCAATATTTTTTATCCAGTCAATTTCAATGAAACTGGCAATGGTCGCGGGAAAAACAATGATTGAAGACGCGAAAATGGGCGGTATGACGCCGGATGTGTTGATCTTCAAGGGCAGATGCGTACTCTGTCCGCCGTACATGCGCCGACCCACAACCCGTTTGGCATACTGTACCGGAATCCGGCGCTGTCCCTGCTCGATAAAGACGATAGTCCCCATCACCGCCGCCATCACAAACACCAGAATCGCTACCAGAAATATCGAAATTTCATTGGTCGAAAGCAGCCTGAAGGTATTTCCGATTGCATCGGGCAGTCTGGCGACAATACCGGCAAAAATAATCAGCGAAATGCCGTTTCCTATGCCCCGCTCCGTAATCTGCTCGCCCAGCCACATGATAAAAGCAGTGCCTGCGGTCAGCGTGATCACGGTCATAATTCGGAAACTCCATCCCGGAGAGACCACGGTCTGCATCTGTTCCAGCCCCACGCTGATACCGAATCCCTGAATAATACTCAGCACAACTGTTCCGTAGCGGGTGTACTGCGTAATTTTTTTGCGTCCCTGGTCCCCTTCTTTGGAAAGACGCTCAAGGTGAGGCACCACAACCGTCAGCAGTTGCAGGATAATAGATGCGCTGATATAAGGCATGATTCCCAGAGCAAAGACGGAGAGCCGTTCCAACGCGCCCCCTGAAAACATATTGAATATTCCGAGGATTCCCCCTTTGTGCGCTTCGAAAATTTTGGCAAGGGCAATACTGTCTATGCCGGGCGTGGGAACATGAACGCCGATACGGTAAACTGCCAGCAGCGCAAATGTGTAAAAAATCCGCTTCTTCAGTTCGGGGATTTTGAAAATATTGGCAAACCCGCCCCCAATCATAAATAAGTTTCTCCTCCGACGACATTACATGATTATACATGATTATACATGATTATACATGATTTCACATGTCTTTGCCGGCCGTTGTGCCGCCGGCCGCTTCAATTTTTTCTTTCGCACTTTTGCTGATGTTTTCCAGTCTGACTGTCACAGGATATGTGATTTCACCATGCCCCAGCAGCTTGATTCCGTCTTTGTTTCCCTTTATCAGTCCGGCTTTCACAAGTGAAATTTCATCAATTTCCGCACCGCTTTCAAACCGCTTCAGATCCCTGATATTGACAATTTCAATTTTCTTTTTGAAAATATTGGTGAAACCGCGTTTGGGAAGACGGCGATGGAGGGGCATCTGTCCGCCCTCATAACCGGGGCTGACGCCCCCTCCGGAACGGCTTTTCTGACCCTTAGTGCCTCTGCCTGCGGTTTTTCCTCTGCCGGATCCGACGCCTCTTCCCAGACGTTTCCGGTCTTTAGTGCTTCCTTCTGCCGGTTTCAGTTCATGCAATCTCATTTCAACCTCTTTTTATTGAGAAGTGAGAATTGAGAAGTGAGAAATAAGAAGTATCCAATTCTCACTTCTCACTTCTCACTTCTTTCACTTTCACCATGTGTGACACTTTTCGGATCATTCCCCGGATGGGAGGCGTGTCTTTGAGTTCGACAGTTTTATTGAGCCGTGTAAGGCCCATGCCCCGCAACACTTTGCGGTGTTTTTCCGGGTGTCCGATCATGCTTCTGACCAACGTGACTTTGAGCATCTGGAATCCCCCAAATCCTGTATAATCCTGTAAATCCTGTAAATCCTGTAAATCCTGTATCACAGTTCATCAACAGACTTGCCGCGTCTTGCGGCGATGTCTTCACGGCTCTGAAGACTTCTCAGCCCCATAACAGTAGCTTTGACGACATTGTGAGGATTATTGGAACCCATACATTTTGTCAGAATATTGACAATGCCTGCGGCTTCAAGCACTGCGCGCACGGCACCGCCCGCGATGAGTCCTGTTCCTTCAAATGCGGGTTTGAGCAGTACGCGTCCCGCGCCGTATTTTCCGATCACTTCGAAGGGAATGGTTCCGCCGATTACAGGAACTTTGGTCATAGTTCTTTTTGCCTGTTCGACGCCTTTGCGAATGGCTTCCGGCACTTCTCCGGCTTTGCCCAGACCGTAGCCTACGCTGCCCTGCCCGTCGCCGACCACAACAATGGCGCTGAAACTGAACCTGCGTCCGCCTTTGACAACTTTTGCCACCCGGCTGATGTGGACCACCTTGTCTATAAACTGGTTATCCTCTGCTGCTGCCGCGGTATCGTGCTTTTTATGCGTAGCGATCAACGCTCCTCCTGTTTATTGAGAATTGAGAATTGAGAAGTAAAACGGCCCGGGTTGAAAACAGATAAACCCGTTCTACCTTGCACCCCGGAATACTGAAATGAAGTATTCAATTCTCACTTCTCAATTCAAAAATTCAATCCTGCTTTCCGTGCGCCGTCTGAAACTGCTTTGATCCGTCCGTGATACATAAAACCGTTTCTGTCAAATACGATCTGCGTAATGCCTTTTGCAACAGCCCGTTCTGCCAGCAGTTTTCCCACAAAAGCCGCCATGCCGATTTTGCCTTTGGGCGCGGGCGCTTTGTCTGCGGATTCCGCCGGCAAGGCTGTCTTGGAAAACTGCTCTGTGACAAGCTTTTCGGTGCTGGAAGCCGTGACCAGGGTCCGGGCTTCCGTATCGTCTATGATCTGTGCGTAGATATGTTTTGCGCTTCGGAAAACACTCAGTCTCGGGCGCTGCTGTGTTCCGAACACTTTTTTCCGGATTCTTTTCTTTCTTTTCAGACGCGCCTGTTTTTTTACATTTGCCGACGCCATGGTTTTTCTTTCCTCATTATTCGTAATTCGTACAGACGCAGGGCTGCGGGTCTGTACGCGCTGACCTGGGTTATTATCCGTTGTGAATCCTGCCCATCCGGAAAATCCTTTTAAATCCCTGTCCTATTTGGTTCCGGTCTTTCCTGCTTTCCGCTGGATATATTCTTCCGCGTACTTGACGCCTTTGCCCTTATAAGGTTCCGGGGGTCTGAGCCTCCGGATGGCGGCAGCCGTAAGCCCCAGTTTTTCTTTGTCAATTCCGCTGAGTTTCAGAATATTGTTTTTTTCGACTGCTGCGGAAATGCCTTCGGGAATTTCAAAATGGACAGGATTTGAATACCCGAGATGAAGGACAAGGGTTCTGCCGCTGAGTTCGACACGGTATCCGATGCCGTTGACTTCCAGAATCCGCTCAAATCCTTTGCTCACGCCTGTAATCATATTGGAGACAAGACTTCGGGTAAGCCCCTGCACTGCGTGAGCGGTCCGGCTGTCTTCGGCCATAATGACATTGACAAATCTGTCTTCTATTTTCAGATTTACCGACGGGTGTATGTTCCGGGAAAGACTGCCTTTGTCTCCCTCTACGGTCATCAGCCGGTCTTTGTAAAGCACCTTGGTATTTGCCGGAATCGGAATCGGTTTTTTTCCTACTCGGGACATTTGGAATCTCTCCTTATCCTGCTTTTTTGCAGCAGGAACTGAGTTTTTTTCAAAAAAAACCCGGTTACTACCATATCTTGCAGAGGATTTCGCCCCCCACATTTTCTTTTTTTGCCTCTTTGTCGGTCAGCACCCCTTTGGATGTTGACAGCACTGCAATACCGGTTCCGTTAAATACCGGCTTGATGTCTTTGCTTTTGGTATAAACCCGGCGGCTGGGTTTGCTGACACGTTCCAGATTGTAAATAGCGTGTCCCAGTCCTTTGGCGTATTTCAGATAAACCCGCAGGATGCCCTGTTTGCCGTCTCTGACAGCTTTGTAATTTCTGATATAGCCTTCACTTTTCAATACTTTTGCCAGTTCGACTTTCAGCTTTGACCCGGGAATGTCCACACTGTTGAATTTGGCTTTTCCGGCATTTCTGATGCGGGTCAGCATGTCTGCTATCGGATCGCTTATCGCCATACCTTCTCCTCATTGAGAAGTGAGAATTGAGAAGTGAGAAGTAAAACGGGTTTTAAACCCGTTCTACCTTGCACCCCGGAATACTGAAATGAAGTGTTCACTTCTCACTTCTCACTTCTTTTTTACCAACTTGATTTTATCACCCCCGGAAGTTTGCCGTGAGAAGCAAGGTTCCGAAAACAGATGCGGCAAATTCCGAATTTTCTTATAAATGCCCTGGGTCTGCCGCAGATCGGACACCGGTTATAGCCCCTGACTTTGAACTTGGGTTCTTTCAGCGCCTTTATTTTCAGTGCTAATTTAGCCAAATCTTATCTCCTGTTAATTGAGAATTGAGAATTGAGAAGTGAGAAATAGGAAGTGTTCACTTCTCACTTCTCAATTCCGAAACGGCATTCCCAGCAGTTTGAGAAGTGCTTTGCCTTCTTCATCCGTTCTTGCGGTCGTCACAACCGACACATTCAGCCCCTTGATACCCTCAATTTTATCGTAGTCAATTTCCGGAAAAATGATATGCTCTTTGATTCCCAGAGAATAATTTCCGTGTCCGTCAAAAGCTTTCGGCGAAATGCCTCTGAAATCACGGACACGCGCCAGGGCGATATTCACCAATTTGTTGAAAAAATCATACATACGCTCTTTGCGCAGCGTCACCATGCAGCCGATAGGCATTCCTGTCCGGAGTTTGAACGCGGCAATGGATTTTTTCGCACGGGTCACGACCGGCTGCTGTCCTGCTATCATTCTGAGTTCTTCCACAGCCGAATCAATCAGTTTGATATTATGGATTGCCTCACCTAATCCCATATTGAGAACAATTTTGTCCAATTTCGGGATCTGCATCATATTTTTATAACCGAAGGTTTCCCTGAGTCCGGGAACAACTTCTTTTTCATAATACTGCTTCAACTGAGACATGATATGAATCCTCGGTTCGGGGTTCGGGGTTCGGGGCAACACCTCGAACCTCGAACCTCAAACCCCGCACCTATTCTATAATTTCCCCGCATTTTCCGCAAATTCTGACTTTTTTATCATCTTCAAGGCTTTTGAATCTGACGCGCACCGCTTTGGCGCATTTGCCGCACATCAGCATCACGTTTGACAGATGAACCGCCGATTCGCTTTCCACTATTCCGCCCTGTTTGTTCTGAGCCGTGGGTCTTGAATGCCGTTTGACGACATTGACGTTTTCCACCAGAACTCTGCTTTTCTTTCTGTTTATTTTCAAGACCTTGCCGATTTTTCCGCTGTCTTTTCCCGTGATGACTCTCACTTTGTCATCTTTTCTGATGTGACATTTTTCTGTCATGTCCTACAAAACCTCCGGCGCAAGCGAAATGATTTTCATAAATCTTTTTGCCCGCAGTTCCCTTGCCACAGGCCCGAAGATGCGGGTGCCGATGGGTTCTCTGTGCGCATTGATTAACACCGCCGAATTGTCGTCAAATCTGATATATGAGCCGTCGTGCCGGCGGATGCCTTTTTTGGTCCGAACCACGACCGCTTTCAAGACTTCCCCTTTTTTGACTTTTGCATTCGGGATGGCCTCTTTCACACTCACGACTATAATATCGCCGATGGTTGCATAACGCCGCCGGGAGCCCCCGAGCACCTTGATGCAATAGACAACTTTTGCCCCTGAATTATCCGCAACCGTCAATCTGGTTTCTGCCTGAATCATCTGAAAATTTCCTTATGAATCAGCGCGGTCAGCTTTTCAAATATCTGACACCGCGCTAAACGGCTTTTACAAGTACCTTGTTTACACGCCATTTTTTTGTTTTGCTCAAGGGTCTGGATTCTGTAATCAGTACCTTGTCACCGATCTGACAGGTGTTTCTTTCGTCGTGCGCGGCAAATTTGGCGCGTCTTCTGACAAATTTATGATAAAAGCGGTGCTTGACCAATCTTTCAACCCGGACGACTACGGTTTTATCCATTTTATTGCTCACAATCGTCCCGATCATCTGTTTTCTGCTTCCTCTGTTTTCCATAGCTGCTCTCTTGACATCTTTTTATCCCGTTTCCGCACGCTGCACGGGAATCATGCGGACCTCTGCGATCTGCAAGTTGTCAAATCTTTCATGCGATTTGTTTTTTCTCTCTGAGTTCAACTTGTTTCATTACGGTCTTGATCCGTGCGACCTCGCGTTTGGTCTGCTTCATCTTCTGCGGATTTTCCAACTGCCCCACACTGTGGGCAAAGCGCAGATTGAACAGTTCCTGCTTGAGTTCTGTGACTTTTCCCAGCATTTCTTCCCGGCTCATTTCCCGGATTTCGGATGCTTTCATCTTTGGACCCTCTCTATAAAACGTGTTTTCAGCGGCAGCTTGTATGCGGCAAGCCGCAGGGCTTCTTTTGCCATTTCTTTAGTCACGCCTTCCATTTCATAGAGGATTCTGCCCGGTTTTATGACCGCGACCCAGGCTTCGGGCGCGCCTTTTCCTTTACCCATTCTGACTTCGGCAGGTTTTTTACTGATGGGTTTGTCCGGGAAAATGCGGATCCACATTTTTCCGCCTCTTTTGACGTGGCGGGTCATGGCAATACGTGCGGCTTCGATCTGTTTGGAACTGATCCAGCCGCATTCCACAGCCTGAAGGCCGAATTCGCCGAAATTCAGCGTCCCCCCGCGCCGCGCGACGCCGCGCATCTTGCCTTTCTGCTGCTTGCGATATTTCACCCTTTTGGGACTCAGCATAATTTGTTCGCTCCTTAGTTGTCGGTTCGCAGAGACGCTACAGCTTTGGCGGACACGATTCGCTTTGTCCGCCCTTCAACAGCTGTAGAACTGCCCCGGCTAAAAACAGATAAACCCGTTTTACTGTGCATCTCTACCCTTGTGCCTGATCTTTTTTCAGCACTTCGCCTTTGAATACAAAGACTTTGACACCGACGATGCCGTAGGTGGTTCGGGCTTCTGCAAAACCGTAGTCAATGTCGGCGCGCAAGGTGTGCAGCGGAACTCTGCCTTCTCTGTACCATTCTGTTCTTGCCATTTCCGCGCCGCCGAGCCTGCCCGCGCAGATGATTTTAACGCCTTTGGCGCCGAAGCGGATCGCAGATGTCACCCCGCGTTTCATTGCGCGGCGGAAAGCCACTCTCCGCACAATCTGAAGCGCGACATTTTCGGCAACGAGCTGGGCGTCAATTTCGGGTTTTCGGACTTCCTGTATGTCAATCAGAATTTCATGCCCGTGCGAGTTGAGTCCGGGCATTTTTTCGAGTTCTTTTTTGAGCTGGTCAATTTCAGAACCTTTTTTTCCGATCACGATTCCGGGTCTTGCCGTGAAGATTCGGAGTCTGATACGCTTGGACGACCGTTCTATTTCTATCTTGGAAATACCGGCATGATAGAGTTTTTTTTTGATAAATTCTCTGACCTTGAAATCTTCCAGGATATAATCCGCGTAATTTTTTCCGGCATACCACCGGGAGTCCCAGCTTTTGATGATTCCCAATCTCAATCCCACAGGATTTACTTTCTGGCCCAAGCGATTTTTCCTCCCTTTGTTTTTATTGAGAATTGAGAATTAAACACACTTCTCACTTCTCACTTCTTCTCACTTCTTCTCACTCAGCGTTACGGTGATATGAGCGGTGCGTTTCAATATTCGTGTTCCTCTGCCTCTTGCCCGCGCTCTGAAGCGTTTGAGCATGGGGCCCGGGTCTGCTGTGATATTTCGGATAATCAGGGCATCCACATCAATGTTTGAATTTTGCCCGGCATTTGCCACAGCGGAACGGATGACTTTTTCCATAAGAGCTGCGGCTTTCTGGGGCATAAATTTAAGCATGGATACGCCGTCTTCTGCCCGTTTTCCTTTCACAGCGCCGATGAGCATACGCACTTTCTGAGGAGAAATACGCACATATCTTGCTACGGCTCTGATCTCCATCGTTTGACTCCTTCTATACAGGATTGTACAGGATTGTGCATGATTTACAGGATTGTGCATGATTATTAATCCTGTAATCCTGTATAATCCTGTATAATCCTGTAAATCCTGTTATTTCTTCAGTTTCGATTTTTTATCACCGGAATGCCCGTAGAAGGTCCGAGTCGGCGAAAACTCACCTAATTTATGTCCGACCATGTTTTCTGTCACAAAAACCGGCACAAATTTTTTACCGTTATGAACCGCCAGCGTAATTCCCACCATATCAGGAACAATCACGGAACGTCTGGACCATGTTTTGACAATTTTGTTGCTGCGGGTATCCTGGGCAGTCTTGACTCTGTTAAGTAATCTCGGCTCGATATACGGGCCTTTTTTCAACGACCGCGGCATATTTTCTCCTATCTGCTCCTATCTGTAGAACGGGTTTCAAACCCGTTTTACATATAACAACGGGTTTCAAACCCGTTTTACATATAACAACGGGTTTCAAACCCGTTTCACTGTTTTTTCTGTAGAACGGGTTTATCTGTTTTTAACCCGGGCCGTTTCACTGCAATTACTTACTCCGCCTTTTGACGATATAACGGCTGCTCGTCTTATTCTTACGGGTTCTGTATCCCTTGGAGGGCATTCCCCAGGGCGAACACGGATGCCTGCCGCCCGATGATTTGCCTTCGCCGCCGCCCATGGGATGATCCACCGGATTCATCGCAACACCGCGAACCCTGGGCCTTTTTCCCAGCCAGCGGTTCCGCCCGGCTTTGCCCAAAGAAATGTTTTCGTGCATCACATTCCCGAGCTGTCCCACCGTTGCCTTACATGCCAGCAGCACCATCCGGACCTCGCCCGAAGGCAGCTTGACCAGCGCGTAACGGTCTTCTTTTGCCATCAGTTGGGCAAATCCGCCCGCGCTTCTCACCAACTGCCCGCCTTTTCCCAGACGCAGTTCGATATTGTGGATATGCGTACCCAGCGGGATGTTTTGCAAAGGAAGCGTATTCCCCGGTTTGATATCGGCTCCGGGACCCGACATGACCGCATCGCCCACCGAAAGCCGCAACGGTGCCAGAATATAGCGTTTTTCGCCGTCCGCATAATGCAGCAAAGCGATTCTGGCAGAACGGTTCGGATCATATTCGATAGTGGCGACTTTTGCGGGAATGCCGATTTTGTCCCGTTTGAAATCAATGATTCTGTAATGCCGTTTGTTTCCGCCGCCGCGGTGTCTGCTTGTGATATGCCCGTCGGCATTACGTCCGCCGGAAGACTTGCGGACTTTGAGCAGAAGCTTTTCAGGAGTCGTTGATGTGATTTCCTCATAAGTCTGATAATCCTGAAATCTGCGTCCGGCAGATGTTGCTTTTGTATTTTTTACTGCCATATAGCTCTCTCCGTGAGGGGTCAGGGGCCGTAAAACGAGTTTTCAACTCGTTTTCATCCGCCTCATCTCTACGCCCCTTCAAAAAACGCGATGCGTTCCCCCGGCATCAGTGTCACGATTGCTTTTTTCCAGTCCCTGCGCTTGCCGGCAATTTTGCCGCGATGCTTGACTTTTCCTTTGACCTGTATGGTACGCACTGCCGCAACCCTGACATTGAAAATTTTCTCCACGGCTCTTGAAATTTCAACCCGGTTCGCCTCACGGGCCACTTCAAATGAGAGCTGATTGCAGGCTTCTTTCTGCTTGGTGGTTTTTTCGGTTATCAGAGGCCGCCTGATAATATCGTACTGAATCATGACTGCATCCCCCCCAGCCTGAGCCTGATGGCTTCTATGGAAGATTCCAGCAGAATCAGTTCCTTATATTTGAGAATGTCGTAAACATTCAGCCCCTCGCATCTCAGCACTTTCGCATCGGGGAGATTGCGGGATGAAAGCTCAAGAATTTCATTCTTTTTATCTGTTATAATCAGCACATTGCGTTTGTTTAAGACTTGCAGCACATTTGCAACACGGGATGTTTTTATCTGATCCAGATTGAAATCGCTTATCACCGTCAGCTCTTTTTCCTGAAATTTGCTGCTCAGCGCCATTTTCAGCGCCAGTTTTCTTTCTTTTTTGGGGACTTTGTAAACATAGCTGCGCGGATCGGGACCGAAAACGCTTCCGCCTCCTCTGAGGAGGGGAGATTTGATATCGCCGCGGCGCGCTCTGCCCGTGCCTTTCTGACGAAAAAGTTTCCGGGTGCTGCCCGCGACATCGCCGCGATGTTTTACCGATGCGGTCCCCGCCCGTCTGCATGCCAGCTGCATGGTTACAACTTCATGCAGCACGGCCGCTTTAACCGGAATGTCAAATATCTCATCGGGCAGCAGTGCCTGTGACACCGGCTCACCTCTGGAGTTTACAACATCTATGACCGCCATATTTTCACCTGTTCCCGCCCGTAATTTCTCAATTGCAGTGCTAAAATTTCGCTTCGCTCATTTCAGCACTCCGGACCGCTCCGGAGTGCTGAAATGAGCCGCAAGGCGAAATTTTAGCATTTATATGTAAAACGGGTTTGAAACCCGTTCTACAGCTTTCAATTGAAAAAAGGTGCGGCTCAACCGATATATTATTTATTTTTCTGTTTTATAAAGCGCAAGCCAGCCTGACACGCAGCCCGGCACAGCGCCTCTGACCAGAATAAGATTGTCTGCTTCGTAAATATCAACAATTTCAAGATTTCGGACTGTTTTTTTTGTATTGCCGTATTGTCCGGGCAGTTTTTTGCCTTTGGTGACTCTTGAGGGCCATGCGCTGGAGCCGATAGACCCCGGCACTCTGTGGCTGTTGCAGCCGTGGGTTTCATCTCCGCCGGAAAAGCCGTGTCGTTTGACTACGCCGGTGAAGCCCCTGCCTTTCATTTTGCCGCTCACTTTGATGCGCTCCCCGATTTTGAATATCTCAGCAGGGCTGATTGTCTGTCCGAGGGTGAAATCTGCCGGGTTTTTGGCGGAAAATTCCCTGACGGAAAAAAAAGCTTTGCCGCCGCTCTTTTTAAAATGCCCTTTGAGGGGCAGACAGGTCTGTTTTTCTTTTTTTTCGCCGAAACCGAGCTGAAGCGCATTATAACCGTCTGTAACTTCTGTCTTTATCTGGGTGACGACACAGGGGCCCGCCTGTATGACTGTAACCGGAATATAAGTGCCGGAGGGCGAGAATATGCCCGTCATGCCTAATTTTTTTCCCAATAATCCCTTACACATTGCTTTTACCTTTTGCAGGTTGCAGGTTACAAGTTGCCTGCTACCTGTTACAGTTTTATCTCCACATCCACGCCCGGGGAAAGGTCTAATTTCATCAGAGCGTCCACGGTCTGCTGGGTGGGTTCGAGAATATCCACAAGCCGTTTATGTGTTCTCATTTCAAACTGTTCCCTTGATTTTTTGTCTATATGAGGGGAACGGAGAACACAGTATTTGTTGATCCGTGTGGGAAGCGGTATGGGACCGACAACTTTTGCGCCGGTTTTGTTTGCCGTAGCCACGATGTCTGCTGCGGACTGATCCAGCAGCTTGTGATCATAAGCCTTGAGCCTGATTCTGATTTTCGTTTTCATAAGTTATCTGTAAAACGATTTTTCAAATCGTTTATCCGTGTCGTTATCTGTAAAACGATTTTTCAAATCGTTTATTTCAAATCATCGTTTATCTGTAAAACGATTTTTCAAATCGTTTATCTGCCGTTACTTATTCGATAATATCGCTGACCACGCCGGCGCCGACAGTTCTGCCGCCTTCACGGATGGCGAAACGCAGTTCTTTTTCCATGGCGATGGGGGTTATCAGCGAGACCGATATTCTCACATTGTCTCCGGGCATGATCATTTCGATGCCTTCGGGCAGATTCAGGATGCCGGTCACGTCGGTGGTTCTGAAATAGAACTGGGGACGGTATCCGCTGAAAAAGGGCGTGTGCCTGCCGCCTTCCTCTTTGCTCAGAATGTAAACTTCGGCCTCGAATTTCGTATGAGGCGTGATAGAACCCGGCACGGCCACCACCTGACCCCGTTCCACTTCCTCGCGCTTGGTTCCCCGCAGCAGCAGACCCACATTGTCGCCGGCTCTGCCTTCGTCGAGAAGTTTTCTGAACATTTCCACGCCCGTGCAGACCGTCTTTATGGTCGGGCGGATGCCCACGATTTCCACATTGTCGCTCACATGAATGATGCCGCGGTCCACTCTGCCCGTCACGACCGTGCCTCTGCCCGATATGCTGAACACATCTTCTATGGGCATGAGGAAAGGCTTGTCTATGTCGCGTTTCGGCTCCGGAATGAACGAGTCTATGGCGTCCATCAGCTCGAAAATGCACTTTGCCTCGGGGCTGTCGGGATTGTCGCTCTGAAGCGCATTCAGCGCACTGCGGCTGTCGGGATTGTCGCTCTGAAGCGCATTCAGCGCACTGCCGCGGATGATCGGCGTGTCGTCTCCGGGGAACTCGTATTTGTCCAGAAGCTCCCGCAGTTCCAGTTCCACCAGCTCGATAAGCTCCGCATCGTCCACCATATCGCATTTGTTGAGAAAAACCACAATCCGGGGGACCCCCACCTGTCTTGCCAGCAGAATATGCTCACGGGTCTGGGGCATGGGACCGTCGTCGGCGCCCACCACTAATATGGCACCGTCCATCTGCGCGGCACCCGTTATCATGTTTTTGATGTAATCCGCATGACCCGGACAGTCAACATGCGCATAATGACGGTTTTTTGTCTCGTATTCCACATGCGCTGTGGCGATGGTGATGCCCCGCTCTTTCTCCTCGGGCGCCTTGTCTATCTGATCAAAGGGGACATATTCCGCCAATCCCTTCAGACCCATGTGTTTTGTGATTGCCGCTGTCAGTGTTGTTTTTCCGTGATCTATGTGACCGATTGTCCCCACATTCACATGCGGCTTTTTCCGCTCAAACTTCTGCTTCGCCATTTCATTTTCCTCCCCTTTTTGATTTCTCCGCAAGAAACCGACTTTCCCCTTAAAAGTCTGTTTCTTCTTTATTCGGTCGGTTTCTGTCTCCTGAATGATGGTTATCTCAAAACAGCATGGATCCCAGTCCCGGAATTTTAAAACTGAATAAAACTGAATAAAAAAATAATGGAGCCGATGATGGGAATTGAACCCATGACTTACGCCTTACCAAGGCGTTACTCTACCCCTGAGTTACATCGGCTTTGTTATACGGCAGAAAAGTAAACTTTTCCCCAAAAAAATTTGGAGCGGGAGACGAGGCTCGAACTCGCGACGTCCAGCTTGGAAGGCTGGAGCTCTACCAACTGAGCTACTCCCGCTTTATTTGTGGTGGTGGGGGGAGGATTTGAACCTCCGAAGCCGTTTGACGACAGATTTACAGTCTGTTCCCTTTGACCGCTCGGGAACCCCACCTTATATTATATCTGCTTTAAAATTGTAACGACGCTTAATGGAGCCAGCGAAGGGACTCGAACCCCCGACCCACTGATTACAAATCAGTAGCTCTACCAACTGAGCTACGCTGGCTTTTTTATATGAAGCCCGGGTCTGAAAACAGATTCTGAAAATTCTGAAAACAGATGCGGAAAAATAAATTCATATATTTCTCCCGCCGTCACAGAATCTCTATATTTATAGTTTTTCTCTTTTTATTTCAAGTCTGAAAAATCCTGTTCAAATCCATGAAAAAGGTTGATTAAGACTTAAAAACGGTATTTTTCTTCAAAAATCATCTATTATCTCTGATTTAAAGCGATTTTTGATTTAAAAGCTGTTTTCTGCAAAATACATAAAAAATAAAACATGTTAAAACAAAAACTGATTTTTTTTTGCTTTTTTTTTACATAATTTCTTGACAAAGGTACACATATTTGTGTAATCGGACAATATGTTTCTTCAGAGAGTTATCTGTTCTTAAAATATTGCTTTAGGAATAAGAGAAATGTATCATGTTTTCTGAGATCAAATTCTGATGCGGCGTTCAGCAATCAACATGGTTTTCAAGATTTTTATGAGTTACGCGCCTGAATTTCCCGCCGGTGCGGGAATATCCTGAGACGTCTCATGTCCCGGAATACGCTGCAACACGGGTTGAGCGTCTGATCCGCATTCCTGCTTCGCGCGGGAGCGGAAAAAGCCTGTTTCTGTAAAAACAGACAGTTGCGTCATTCATAACTTTTTCATAATGTTGTCAGAAAGATTTTTGTAAGCCGACAGTTTCTGCGGTGTATGGCGGAAACATTGCAGGCTGTCGGATGGGTTGATTTATTGTAGAAAGGACGGAGTTTTTACAAAAATGAAGCGGAAAAGATAAAAATTCATCTATCTTTATGCGATTGGGGCAGCGTCGTTTTGATGAAAACGGGAATGTGCCTGATTAAAATGCGAATCCAGAAGATGAATCTGCGGCGGTTTTTTCTTTTCCCATAACTTTAAAAAGGAAGTTGATAAAATGAAACCACAGACTGCACAACGTATTTTGCTGGTCCTTTTCTTTTCTTTTCTGTGCGGATGCGCACAGCCACTTCACAACAGCTCGGTCTTGCATCATAAAAATAAAACGCTTGTCGGGAAAAAAGCCCCCGGAACCGAGGGCGTCAAAACATCTGCTCAAAAGCAGAAAGCGGATGACAGATTTCTTGAGACGGACAGAACAGATTTGGCAGAACTTGCCGAAGGTGCTTTGGAAAAAGCAGAGGAAGCCGGAAACGCTGCTGATGCTGTGTCGGATGAACCTGAAGCAGACAGCGAGATACAGAAAAGTCTGAATGAAGCCGCGGGACTGTGTGACAAATCTCAGCAATTCTGGCAGAAAGAAGAAGAAGAAAACGCGCTGAATGCGCTTGATCAGGCATATTCCCTGATTCTTGCCATCAATACGGAAGACGGTTCCGAACTTATGGAACAGAAAGAGAAACTCCGCTTCACCATCTCCAAACGTATCCTTGAAATTTACGCTTCCCGCAGCACCGGTGTAAACGGAAAGCATAATGCGATTCCCAGAGTTATGAACGAGTATGTACGGGCGGAGATAGAACTTCTGCTCAGAAAAGGCAGAAACGGGGAAGACTGTTTTTTTATCAGGGCATATAAGCGTTCCGGCAAGTATCGCCCTTATATTGTTGCCGAATTTGAAAAAGCCGGACTTCCGGCAGAACTGTCATGGCTGCCGCTTATTGAAAGCGGATTCAATATCTATGCGTTTTCAAATGCCAGAGCCCTCGGAATGTGGCAGTTCATACAGTCCACAGGCGCAAAGTTCGGTCTGAAACACAGCAAATTCATAGATGAACGTCTTGATCCTGAGAAATCAACAAAAGCGGCTATCGGATATTTGAAAGAACTGCATCAGATCTTCGGCGACTGGACAACGGTTCTGGCGGCTTATAACTGCGGCGAGGGACGGGTGTTGCAGGAAATACGGCAGCAGAATGTGAATTATCTTGACAACTTCTGGGATTTATACCGAAGACTGCCCCAGGAAACTGCCAGCTTTGTTCCGAGATTTCTTGCCACGCTTCATATTATCGCGGATCCGAAAAAATACGGAATAGATTCAATAACGCCGTATGAGCCTCCGACTTATGAAACCGTAAATATTTCAAAGCAGATCCATCTCAAAGATGTGGCTGAAGCGGTCGGCTCCACCCAGGCCGAACTGAGAGAACTGAATCCCGAACTGCGTCACAATATTGTGCCGGGAGACGGAGAATATGTGCTGCGGATACCGCCGAATAAAACGGAGGCATTGCTGGCAGGATTGGACAACATCCCTGAAGCCTCTTCTTTATCGGAAAAAAGCGAGGCGTCTTCTTCTTCCGATGAAAGGAAAGCTTCGTCTGATAAGAAAAGTCCGTCCCCACGTATTGCATACAGATATCACAGGATTAAAAGAGGCGAAACCCTTTCAAGCATTGCCAGACGCTATCATATAAGCGTAAAAACTGTCATGGCAAACAACAGAGTGAAAAAGCGTCATATTTCTGCGGGGAATATTCTGAAAATTCCGGCAGGAACAATATCCGAGGTCAGAGCCGACAAACCCTATACTAAAAAAGAAAAGGAACGGCATCGGATTGCAAAGCATGTTGTCAGAAAAGGAGAGTCTATCTGGAATATTGCCAGACGTTACGGCACGACGGCAACAGAAATTCTCGGGCTGAACAGACTTTCAAAAAACACAAGACTCCATGTGGGGCAGGTTTTGAAGATACCGAAGGCAGGGAGAAACGAAAAAGCTTCTGCTGAGGATGTGAAGGGAAAAAAATACAGGGTAAAACGGGGAGATGCTCCCCGCGACATTGCAAAGCGTCACAATATGGAACTGAAACGGTTTCTGAGAGTGAACGATCTGACGCAGAAAGCCAGAATATATCCGGGACAGCAGCTTTATGTGGAATGAAACCTGATGTGCAACTTTTTCCGAACCGCAAAGGGCGCAAAGATTCCGCAAGGTTCGCAAGGATAAGTCTTTGCGCTCTTTGCGGACTTTGCGGTAAAAAAGTTGCATACGGCGTGAATTGAGAAGTGTGTTTATTTCTCAATTCTCAATTCTCAATTCTCACTTAAAAGTGAATGAGCCATGACAAATCTTCTTAAAATTATTCCCTTGGGCGGACTCGGTGAAATCGGACTCAACATGATGGTTGTCGAATACGGAGGCAGCCTCATTGTCATTGATTCGGGGCTGATGTTTCCCGAAGATTACATGCTGGGCGTTGACTTTGTGATCCCGAATATGGATTATATCCGGCAGAACAAATCCAAAGTAGCCGGAATCCTGCTGACCCATGCCCATGAAGACCATATCGGCGCACTTCCCTATCTGCTGCGGGAAGTCAGCGCGCCGGTTTTCGGAACTTCTTTCACGCTGGGAGTGGTTCGGCACAAACTGGAAGAACATGATCTGCTGTCTTGCGCTTCCCTGCATGAAGTTTTTCCCAGACAGAAACTGAAACTCGGCGAGTTTGAACTTGAGTTTATCCGGGTCAGTCACAGTGTTGTGGACGGGGTGGGCATTGCTATCCGCACACCTCTGGGAACGGTCATTCACACGGGCGATTTCAAAATCAGCCACGCAAACACCGGCGACATGATGACCGATGTGAGCAGATTTGCCCAATACGGCGAAGAAGGCGTGCTGGCGCTGCTGTCGGATTCCACCAATGTGGAAAAAGAAGGATACACCATCTCCGACAGACAGATCGGCGAAACGCTGGAACGCATTACGGCAAAAAGCACGGGACGAATGATTGTCGCACTCTTTGCCTCCAGCATCACCCGGATTCAGCAGATGATTGACATTGCTTTTCGTCGGGGCAGCAAAGTCATTTTCAACGGCAGAAGCATTGAAGAAACAGTAAGGATTGCGAAAAGACTGGGATTTATCAATATCCCCGAAGGTATTGAAACAGATGTGGATCGGTTGGATGAGTTTCCCGATAACAGGATTGTCATTATTACAACGGGCAGTCAGGGCGAACCCATGTCCGCGCTTGCCCGCATGTCTTCGGGCATTCACAAGCAGGTGAAAATCCGAAAAGGCGATACCGTAATTCTGTCCTCAAAATTTATTCCCGGAAATGAGAAGGCAATTGCAAAGATCATCAACAATCTTTACCGCAGGGGCGCAGATGTGATTTATGAAAAAATATCGGATATTCATGTTTCAGGACATGCTTTTCAGGAAGAACTGAAACTGATGATTCATCTGACCCGGCCGCGGTATTTTATCCCGATTCACGGCGAATACCGGCATCTGACGCTTCACGCAAGGCTCGCGGAGCAGACCGGCATTCCGGCAGAGCGCATTCTGCTTGCCGAAAACGGTCAGTCCGTCATATTTGACGAAAACGGCGGCAGAATGGGAGAGAATATAACAACAGGCAGGGTGCTGATTGACGGCAAAGGCATCGGCGATGTGGGAAAAAGCATCTTGAAAGAGCGGCGTGTCTTATCCGAAGAGGGCTTTGTCGCGGTTACGCTTGCATTTGATGAAGAAACCGGCATTATTGTTTACGGACCTGAGATTGTTTCACGGGGCTTTGTTTTTGAAACCGAAACGGGACATCTGCTGGAAGATGCCGTCTGTGTGATTCTGGAAGTTGTGGAAGATATAAAGCCTGAAACTCCGAATCGGATTGAAGTTATCCGTTCACGGATGCAGAGCGATTTAAGAAAATATTTCAATTTTACTATCAAACGCCGTCCCGTGATTCTTCCGTTTATCTTGGAAGTGTGAGAGAATTGAGAATTGGAAAAATTGAGAATTGAGAATTGATTACTTCTCAATTCTCAATTCTCAATTCTCAATTTAAGGAGCGCAATGACTACTGAACATGAACTTATGGAATTTGATGTGCTTTTTGCGGGTGGCGGACCTGCGAATCTCGCGGGTGCCATCCGGCTGATGCAGCTTGCAAAAGCAAAAAACATCAATCTCGAAGTCGCTCTGATTGAAAAAGGAGCGGAAATCGGCGCGCACGCCCTTTCCGGCGCGATTCTGAATCCGGTTGCGCTGCAAGAACTCATACCGGATTTTGCGGAAAAAGGCTGTCCGCTTGAAGCAGCGGTGCGGGGAGATGAATTTTACTTCCTCACCCGCGATAAAGCTTTTCCGCTGCCCTTTATTCCCAAGTATATGCACAACAAGGGATTTTATGTCATCAGTCTTTCCAGATTCACCAAATGGCTTGCCGGCATCGCGGAAGAACTCGGCGTGAATATTTTTCCCGGGTTTGCCGGAACGCAGGTGCTTTACGGCTCGGCTCGGAAGACAGTTATCGGCATCCGCACAGGCGATAAAGGCTTGGAAAAAGACGGAACTCCCAAAAGCAATTTTGAGCAGGGCATGGATCTGCTGGCAAAAATTACCGTTTTCGGCGAAGGTGCCAGAGGCAGTCTGATGAAAGACATTGCCGAAAAACTGAATATCTTTTCCGGCAAAATGTCTCAGGTCTTTGAAACCGGTATCAAAGAAGTCATTCAACTGCCGGAGGACAATTATTTCAGACAGTCTCATGGCAATGACATTCATCTTTTCGGCTATCCGCTGGGGCTGAACATTCCGGGCGGCGGCTTTATCTATGAAATGAAAGACAATATGGCTGCCGTCGGGTTTCTGACCGCGCTTTGCTATCACAATCCCGAACTCGATATTTATGAGGAATTTATCAGATTCAAGCAGCATCCTTTTGTGGCAAAACTGCTTTCCCGCGGAAAAGTCATCGAGCAGGGTGCCAGAACGGTTTCCACGGGCGGATATTTTACGATTCCGAAACTTGCTGTTGACGGGGCAATGTTTGTCGGGGGCAGCGCGTCCATGCAGAACGTGCCGGGGCTCAAAGGCATTCATGTTTCGATGAAATCCGGAATGCTGGCGGCGGAGGCTGCTGTCAAAGCCTTTGAACAGAATGATTTTACGGAAAAAAGCCTTGATGCTTATCCGCAGTTGTTTGAAAAGAGCTGGCTGAAAACAGAAATTTATGAAGGCAGAAATTTTTCTCAGGCGCTTTCCAAAAATGCCTTGCTGAAATTTATCTATCTCGGCGCGCAGTATGTCACCGGAGGAAAAGGCATCCGGGACCGGATGCGGCATGAGGCGGATTATAAAAGCATGAAGCCTGTAAAAACAGCATGTTGTGAAAATGGGAAACCGGAAGTGATTTATGACGATGTGCTGTATGTTGACAGACTTACCGGCGTTTATCTGTCCAAAACCATGCACCGGGAAGACCAGCCTTCTCATATTATCATTGCTGACCGGACGATCTGCGAAAATGAATGTTATAAAACCTATCGGAATCCCTGCACGAGATTCTGTCCGGGAAAAGTCTATGAAATTGAAATCGCTGAAAAAACATCAGACATCAGGCTCAAACTGAATCCCTCCAATTGCCTTCACTGCAAAACCTGTGATATAAAGGACCCGTATCGGAATATCAGATGGACATGCCCCGAAGGCGGGGAAGGACCGGGCTATACAATTTCATAAAAACAGGAACACGAAAGCACGAAAAGAATGAAAAACACGAAAATTTTTTCGTAACTTCCGTGACTTTCATAATTTTCGTGTTTTCGTGGTTAAAAAAGATTGCTGGATTGTAACCACGAAA
>JAIFKL010000128.1 GCA_020049595.1 Desulfobacteraceae bacterium | reverse complement strand
ATTTATCAAAAAAATATTTGAATTCAAACTGTCTGAAAGCATGTCTCAAGGCTTGCGGGAGATGGCTGCCCGCCATCATGTAATCGTCAACACCGTGATTCAGGTCCTTTGGGGCATTTTGCTGGGGAAATACAACGATGTTGCAGATGCAGTCTTTGCCTCCACAGTTTCGGGGCGGCCGGCTGATCTCAAAGGCATTGAGCGCATCGTAGGACTTTTTATCAATGCCATTCCGGTACGCATTCAGATGAGACAAGGGCAGACGGTCAGAGAACTCTTACAAAAGACGCATCAGGATGCTGCTGAAAATAAAGGGTATCACTATTACTCGCTGGCAGATATTCAGGCAAAAACGACTCTCAAACAGCATCTTCTGGATCATCTCCTGATATTTGAAAGTTATCCTGATTTGGGAAAATCAAAGGAAAACAGCGATGCAGCGGAGTTTGTGATTGACGGGTTTGAGCAATTTGAACTCACAAATTATGATCTTTCCGTACAGATATTCCCGGAAGAGACATTTCATTTCTGTATTATTTACAATGCTTCACTTTATGAGCAAAAGATAATAGAAAAGATAGAACCGCATCTGAAAGCAATTATTGAGGCAATTCTGAAAGACGCAGAAGTTGAGCCGGTAAAAATCGTCGTGCTTTCACCTGATGAATATGAGGTATTCCGGAAAGCCGCAGATGAGAGAAACAACGCATTGCTGAAACTGCCCGCGCATGGAGACCCGGCAAGAAATTTATCGGCAGTTTATGCGGAGCCGGAAAACGAGGCGCATGAAAAATTAGTCTCGATATGGAAAGAAGTCATGAATATCGGGACGCTCGGCGTTGACGACAACTTCTTCGAGTTGGGCGGCCACAGCCTGATGGCAACGCGGATCGTATCCCGCATACATAAGGTATTTGAAGTTGAAATCACTTTGCAGGAATTTTTTGATCATCCGAATGTCAGAAAATTAAGCGAAGTTCTCCATCAACACGCTGCCAGCGCGTATTCGGAGATTGAAGCGATTCCCGAACAGGAAGATTATGAAGTCTCTCATTCTCAGCGCCGGCTCTGGATTTTAGACCGGATGGAAGAAGATTTCATTGCTTATAACCAGTCTGTCGGTTTTCTCTTTAAAGGAGAGGTTGATATTTCCGCGTTGAAACGTGCTTTTCAGACCGTTTGCCGACGGCATGAATCGCTGAGAACCGTCTTTGTTACGGTAAACGGCAGTCCGAGACAGAAAATTCAGGCAATTTCAGAAGTCGAAATCACAGAAATTGATCTGAGCCATGTTGAGAATAAAGAAGCAGCGGCAAGAGATTACGCCAGAAAAGAGGCAAATCTGACTTTTGATCTGGAAAAAGGTCCCCTGCTGAGAGTAAGCATAGTACGGCTTTCCGATGACTCCCGTTTATTGCTCATGAATATTCATCACATTATCTGCGACGGCTGGTCAGTCGTGCTTTTTGAAAATGAGATATTGACGCTCTATAAATCCTTTGCAGAAGGGCAAGAAGCGAATCTGCCGCCCTTAAAAATACAATACAAAGACTACTCGGCATGGCATAACAGGCTTTTGGAGAGTGATAATATCAGGGCTTCTCAGGAATATTGGCACAAAAAATTATCCGGTGAACTGCCGGTGCTGAATCTTCCCACAGATTATCCGCGTCCCGCTGCTCTGACATATAAAGGAAACACAGCAACGCATCTCCTGAGTGCCGAACTTTCTGCGTCTCTCGATAAATTTTGCAGAGAAAATGAAGTCAGTCTTTTCATGACTCTGCTCGCGGGGACAAAAATCCTGCTACATCGCTATACCGGGCAGAACGACATCATCATCGGTTCACCCATTGCGGGCAGGATTCACCCTGATTTGGAACATCAGATCGGCTTCTTTGTGAACACGCTCGCCCTGAGAGATACGGTTATCGGCAACGAGACATTTACGACGCTGCTGGCAAAGGTGAAACAGACGACGCTTGAGGCATATCAGCATCAGGTTTACCCTTTTGACAGATTAGTAGAAGAATTAGATGTTCAGCGAGACATCAGCCGCTCGCCGATTTTTGACGTGATGCTGGTCTTGCAAAATACCGACGAGATAAAGGCTGATCTTCAGAATGTGGAGATAAAGCCTTTTGTGTATCAAACAGGGGTGAGTCAATTTGATCTCACGCTGATTTTCATGCAGGATGAGGGAAATCTCCGGCTTGAAATCAACTACAATACAGACCTGTTTGAAAAAGAGACAATTCTGCGAATAGGAAAGCATTTCAATGAGACAGTGAAAAGCATTCTGTCAGACCCGGAGCATCAGATTGCTAAGATAAACATATTGAGCGAGACAGAAAAGCAGCAGATTCTTTTTGATTTTAACGACACTCATGCCCCGTACCCCAAAGACAAGACGCTGGTTGATCTCTTTGAGGAACAAGTCATTAAGACGCCGGACAATATCGCGGTCATTTTCGAGGAAAAACAACTCACCTACAAAGAACTGAATGAGGCGGCAAACCGGCTGGCGCATGATCTCAGAGACAAGTATCAGATTCAG
Source organism: Desulfobacteraceae bacterium (assembly GCA_020049595.1). Taxonomy (GTDB): domain Bacteria; phylum Desulfobacterota; class Desulfobacteria; order Desulfobacterales; family JAIFKL01; genus JAIFKL01. Next base: position 3,299 of record JAIFKL010000128.1, on the reverse strand, counting down.
CCTGATGATTTAGTCGGCGTGATGATGAACCGCAGCGAACAGCTCATTGTCTCTTTGCTGGGAATTTTGAAAGCTGGCGGCGCGTATCTGCCCATAGACCCAGCTTATCCTCAGAAAAGAATAGAGTACATGCTTAACGACAGCGCATGTAAGGTATTACTGACGGAAAGCGGAATGGAGAGTAGGGGACAGGGGGCAGGGGGCAGGGATCAGGGGTTGGGAGAAATCCCGCACCTCTCACCCCGCACCTCTCACCTTGCCTACGTGATCTATACATCCGGTTCTACGGGGCAGCCCAAAGGCGTTATGATCGAACACGGCGGCTTTGTGAACATGACGCTGGCTCAGATCAAGGGCTTCGACGTATTAGAATCGGATCGGGTGTTGCAGTTTTCTTCTCCTTCCTTTGACGCGTCTTTATCTGAGATATTCATGGCATTGCTGAAAGGCGCGGCCTTGGTGATGATTTCCGTTGACACTATCAATGATAATCAGCGTTTTCTTGAATATATTGAGAGACATAAGGCAAGCGTTATCACCTTTCCGCCGGTCTATCTGAATATGCTGAACAAGCACCCGCTGCCGAGCGTCAGAACAATTATCACTGCCGGAGAACCCGCTATTCTCAGCGATGTGCTGTTTTACTGCAAAGACAAGCAGTATTTCAACGCCTACGGACCCACTGAAACATCGGTCTGCACGTCATTTTACAGGGTGCCGCCTGATTTCCGTATCCCACATTCCGGCTTTCGTGTTCCCATCGGCAAGCCGATTGCCAACGCGTCTGTTTTTATTGCAGATGAGTCAATGCAGCCCGTGCCGGTAGGAATACCGGGGGAAATCTGTTTTTCGGGCGTCGGACTTGCCAGGGGCTATCTGAACAAGCCCGAACTGACCGCAGAAAAATTTGTTGAAAATCCTCTCCGGCCCGGGACGCGTCTTTATAAAATCGGCGATATCGGGCGCTGGCTTCCTGACGGGAATATAGAATTTCTCGGGAGAAAAGACGATCAGGTAAAAGTCAGGGGTTTCCGCATCGAACTGGGAGAAATCGAAAGCCGTTTAAAAGAGCATCCGCAAATAGAAGACGCTTTGGTTCTGGCGGCGGGGCAAAATGAAAATTCAAGACAACTCATTGCATATCTCATTACTCGCTCGGAAGTCAATCTCAGAGAAATGAGAAATTTTCTGGGCGAAAGCCTTCCGCCTTTTATGATTCCGAGTCATTTTGTACCGCTTGAAAAATTTCCCCTGACGGTAAACGGAAAAATTGACAAGCGGGCATTGCCCGGCGTTACAGCGGATTTGCCTCTGAGCAGAGATTATGTCTCACCACGGAATGAGACAGAATCAAAGCTTGTAAGAATCTGGCAACAGTTGTTTCAGAAAGAGAAAATCGGCGTTCATGATGACTTCTTCGCGCTCGGCGGCGATTCCATCAAAGCGATTCAGGCGGTTTCCCTGCTGCATGAGGAAAATCTCAGGATTAAAGTCAGAGATATTTTTCAATATCCGACCTGCGCGCAATTGGCGAAAACAGCGGTTTTATTTGAGCGCGGCATGGCAAAACAGGAGACGGTTTCCGGCGATGTTCCGCTCACAGCGATTACGGCCTGGTTCTTCAAAGAATTTACTTACGACAAGCATCATTTCAACCATTCCGACCTGTTCTGCGCCAAAGAAAGGCTTGATGAAGATGCGCTGCGCGCCGCGTTTGCAAAGACACTGGAACACCACGACGCGCTGAGAATGCGGTGCCGCTTTGAAAACGGAAATTGGAAATTGGAAATCCATAGCGGATTTTCATCCGTAGAGCGGGTTTCAAACCCGCTCTACAGCGGCACAGACTCGCTGCATTTTGAAGTCATAGATTTACGAGACTCGGATCACGCTGTTGCGGAACTCGAATCTTACGCGGAAAAGCTTCAGGCAAGTTTTGATTTGGAGAAAGGTCCTTTGATGAAAGCGGCTTTGTTCCGAATGCCTCCGGAGTGTCAAAATGAAATTTTGACAACAACAACGCCAAACTTTCAGTTCGGCACTCCGGATGAAATTTTGACAGCGCGCCAAGCAACAGACCGGCTGCTGATCATCGTCCATCATCTTGTGATTGACGGCGTTTCATGGCGGTTTTTCCTGCAAGACCTTTTGAGCGGATATGAGCAATATTTGACTCAGAAAACAATCACCTTGCCCCCGAAAACAGATTCTTTCAAAGAATGGGCGGAGCGGATTCAGGCATACAGCACGAGTAATGAGCTGCTCGGAGAAAAAGAATATTGGCGGATGCTTGAAACAACGCCGCTTCCTGCTTCTCACTTCTCACTTCTCACTTCTCAATCCGACGCAGATGACGCACGCATGAAAGATACTTTTACAGCCGAGTTTGCGCTGTCTGAGCCGGAGACAGAAACGCTTCTGACAAAAGCCGGCCAGGCTTACGCCGCGGGAACCGATGAACTGCTGCTCACCGCGCTGGCATATTCGCTGAAACAATGGCACGGACATGACAAAACGCTCATCAATCTGGAGGGACACGGACGGGAAGATATTGTCAGCGGCGCCGATGTCGGCCGGACCATCGGCTGGTTTACCGCTGTTTATCCCGTGATTCTGGATTCGCCGGATACATCCGATGTGTCTCATCAAATCGGGGCTGTCAAAAATATCATCCGAAATATTCCCAACAGGGGCATGGGATACGGCATTCTGAAATATGTAACGCCTGAAACACATAAGCGGGAGTTGAAGTTCAGCTTGAATCCCCGCATCAGTTTTAATTATCTGGGAGAATTTGAGGCTTACGGTGCCGGCTTTCTGGGAAGGGCAAAAGAGTCCGCCGGCAATGCGGTCAGCCCGAATGCAAAAATCATCCATGATATAGATATCAATGCGGTTATCATTGAAAAAAGGCTGCATCTGTATCTTGCGGCAAACAGCAGGAAGTACCGGATTGAACGCATTGAAAAAATTTTATCGGATTTTAAAAATAAACTGAAAGAAATAGTTGCAAACGGTCAAAAGATATGATACTTGACAGTCAATTTTTTTTGTGTCATATAAAAATTGGTTTTTTTTATGCAGATTTATATCATTATTATCAGAAATAAATAAAGACTGCCGTAAAGGAGCGAAGCCCGCAAAGCAAAAGGATATGCCGCCGGCATGTCCCTACGGACATATTCGGATAAAGAAGTTTTGACAACTTTTACCTGATGTGCAACTTTTTCCGAACCGCAAAGGGCGCAAAGATTCCGCAAGGTTCGCAAGGATAAGTCTTTGCGCTCTTTGCGTAACCT
>JAIFKL010000129.1 GCA_020049595.1 Desulfobacteraceae bacterium | reverse complement strand
CTTCAAAAGAATTGTAGTGAAATTCACAATTTTTATACTTTTTATCCAATTCTGCAATCTTTTTGAAGATAAAATCATCCGACAGTTTTTGACTTTTCGATAACTCATCTAACAAGCAATAGTCTTTTATTATTTCATCTGATTTTTGCATATTTTTTCGAGCATATAACCAGTAATTATACAATTTGAACTAAATACAACAGCCGAACCACTCTTGACGTTTACAATTGTCTGATAATAGACAATCTGCCTATTATCAGACAATTGTTTCTCCCTTTCTATTCAACCCGGAAAGTTTTCCGTTTGACAAACTCCGCCCGCTTGCCCTTGTTCCACTGCTTTACAGGCCTCAGATAGCCGACAACCCTTGAATAAATCTCGGTTTCCGCATTGCATATCGGGCATTTTTCCTTTTCGCCGTTCAGGTAGCCGTGAGACGGACAGATGCTGAACGTGGGCGTAAGCGTGAAATACGGAAGCCGGAACTGATCCCGAATCGCTATTGAAAACATACAAATAATTTTACAGGGATAGACAGGATATATAGGATTTAAAAACAGTTATCCTGTCTGTCATGTCCATCTCTGTTAATTTTTGACAGCGATTTGGTATGATCCGTAATTTTTCGGATAAGCTTCTGCTGTGCATTATTTGAATAAATTTATATAATTTTCAAACAAAAACCTGCGATAGCGGATTTTGCCGCTGATTTCCTTTAAAATACCGTGTTGTACGAACAGATTTACTAAATCATTGGCAGCTTTTGTGCTTAAATCGCAAACCGTTTCTACCTGATTGACTCGGATAATCGGTTCAATAAATAAATGGTTGAGTAAAACAAGAGACGTGTCAGTGCGTCTTCCTGCATTTTTTTGCAGAGTGTTTTCAATATGTTTTTTAAGAAGCATTACTTTTGAAAGTGTATCGGATGCCTGTTTTGCAGTTTCATCTATTCCGATTAAAAAATATTTAAGCCAGTGAATCAGATCATTATCGCTTCTGACTCGGTTCAGATTGTTGTAATAAAAATTCCGATTTTTTTCAAAAAAGATAGAAAGGCAAAGCAAGGGTTCATTCAAAATTTTTTTGCTGACCAAATAAAGCGTAATCAGCAGGCGTCCGATTCTTCCATTACCGTCTAAAAAAGGGTGAATCGTTTCAAATTGATAATGAGCAATTCCGATGCGTATCAGCTCAGGGACATGAATCGTTTCATTATGCAAAAAATTTTCCAAATCACTCATCAATTCATTCAGATAAATATGAGATGGCGGTATGAATATTGCATCATTCAAACCGGTTCCGCCTATCCAATTCTGACTTCTGCGAAATTCACCCGGACTTTTATGTTCTCCCCTTGTGCCGGAAAGAAGCTTTTCATGCGTCTGACATAGAAGTCTTGAGGAAATCGGAAGAAGTTTCAATTCGTTGATTGCATATTTCATCGCATCGGTATAGTTGCGTACTTCCAACCAATCATTCCGCCTCTCGGGTTCGATTTCTTCCATAGGCATTATTGCTTCATCCATGTTGGTCTGAGTACCTTCAATCCGGCTTGAAACAACCGCCTCTTTGGTCACATGCAACTGAATGAACAAATCAATATTCGGCGTCAACCGTGCGAAAGAATTAAGTTCTCCCAAGCTGAAAGACGCTTTTTCAAGCAATGTTCCTATCTGAGGGTCTTTCCATTCCCATTGTTTGTTGATCAGTTCAGGAACAAAGTAAGAGTACTGGTAGCCTTTTTCATAATGTCCTGATATAAATGCTTCAATATCCACTGTTTTTAAATCTCACAGTTATTTATGGTTATGAAAGTAACCTTATTATATTTTAAGGTTACTTTGAATGCCAAAAGTAACCTTGTTGTTTTATCTATTATTAACAATATGTTATCAGGTCTTGCTACAGCAAGCTTATTTTGTCTATTATCAGACAATTGTTTTTCTCTCTATTCAACTCGGAAGGTTTTCCGTTTGACAAACTCCGCCCGCTTGCCCTTGTTCCACTGCTTTACAGGCCTCAGATAGCCGACAACCCTTGAATAAATCTCAGTTTCCGCATTGCATATCGGGCATTTTTCCTTTTCGCCGTTCAGATAGCCGTGAGACGGACAGATGCTGAACGTGGGCGTGAGCGTGAAATACGGAAGCCGGAACTGATCCGTGATCTTTCGGATGATTTTTTTCACAACCTCAATGTCGCTGACCATTTCGCCCATATAGATGTGGACCACGGTGCCTCCCGTATATTTTGTCTGCAACTCATCCTGAAGATTGAGCATTTGAAAAATATCATCCGTATAATTTACCGGCAGATGCGTGGAGTTGGTATAGTACGGGTCTTCGCCCTTGCAATATTCCTCCTCGTTGGCGCATAAGATGTCGGGAAACTGTTTTTTGTCCGTCATGGCAAAACGGTAAGACGTGCCTTCTGCCGGCGTGGCTTCCAAATTGAACATATCGCCTGTTTCTTCCTGAATTTCTATAATCACATTCCGGATAAAATCCATGACCCGGACAGAAAAATTCATCCCTTCATCAGTGCCGATGTCTTTTCCCATAAAGTTCATGCAGGCTTCGTTCATGCCGATAATGCCGACGGTGGAAAAATGATTCCGCCAGTAAAGACCTGTCGCGCCTTTGACTTCTCTGAGATAAAACTTCGAGTAGGGATAAAGATTTTTTTCTGTAAAAGTTTCAAGCACTTTTCGTTTTATGACTAAGCTGCTCTTGGCGATATGTATCATCTCTTTCAGACGCTCAAAGAAGTCATTCTCCGTCTTTGAAATATAGCCGATACGGGGCAGATTGACCGTGACCACGCCGATGGACCCCGTGAGCGGCGCAGAGCCGAAAAGCCCGCCGCCCCGCTTTCTTAACTCCCTGTTATCAAGGCGCAAACGGCAGCACATAGACCGGGCGTCATCCGGCGACATATCGGAATTTACAAAATTGCTCCAGTAGGGGATTCCGAATTTTCCGGTCATCAGCCATACCTTTTCCAGATTGGGATTGTCCCAGTCAAAATCCTTCGTGATGTTGTAGGTCGGTATGGGAAATGTGAAAACCCTGCCGGTCACGTCGCCTTCCATCATAATTTCGGCAAACGCTTCGTTGATAACATCCATTTCCGGCTGAAAATCCGAGTAGGTTTCCGCCTGATATTTCCCGCCGATAATGACCGGATGGTCTTTCAGCATGGAAGGAACTTTTAAGTCCATGGTAACATTGAAAAAAGGCGTTTGAAATCCCACCCGTGTCGGAATATTGGAATTGAATACAAATTCCTGCATTGCCTGCTTTACTTCTTTATAGTTCAGCGTGTCGTAACGGATAAAAGGCGCGAGCAGGGTGTCGAAATTGGAAACAGCCTGCGCGCCCGATGACTCTCCCTGAAGTGTGTAGATGAAATTCACCAACTGTCCCAGCGCTGTTCTCAGATGCCGGGGCGGCGCGCTTTCCACTTTCCCGGCAACGCCTCTGAAGCCTTGTAATAACAGGTCTTTTAAATCCCACCCCACACAGTTGTGATTCCACATACCGTTCACAACAAGGGTATTTGTTTCCGTCGTGATGTCATAAATATGCTCATCAGGAATATCGGTCTCGCTGTTGTTCAGGACTTCGTGCCACGCATCAACTGTCTCATCCTGCCACGCTTTTACGGAAGGTTTGAGGGTATTATATTTTTCCGAAGGCAGTTCAATACCTTCAATCTTGCGGAATCCGAGACCGTAAAGCGGAAAATTCTGCGTAATAGTTCTGCCGTTGTATTCCCGGACGGTTCCGACGCCCTCGCAGTTCCGGTCACGCGGGAACAGTCCGATGAACGGAAGCGCGACAGCAAGCTGTTCCAGAAGGGTTCGGGATGTCATGCGAATCTGTATGCCGGTATCTCCGTTTGCCGCGCCGTCTCCGTCTGTAATGCCGGCGACTATTCCGCGCAGAAATTCCCGTGAGTAAGACAGAATACCCACAGGAAGCGTCTTGTTCCTTGAGCCGGACTTAATCTGAAAAACCTTCTCAAAAAGAAAGCGGAGAAAGCGGTTACGGATACGGAGTTCATACATGCCGTCATTGCTTCGCTGACTTATAGTGCCGCTCCACCCGTGACAAAGCAGTCCTCTGTTCGCACGCTCCAATTCTTCCTGCCGCCGCGAAGTCATGGAGATGAAGTATGATTTTTTATCATAAGTGAGATAGCCTTCGGCAATTGTCAATCCCACAAAAAAACCGAAATCTTCTGTCAGCATAATATAACGGGGCGCGCAGAAAGACAGAGTATGCACAACGCCGTCCCGCCCGTCCGAGCCGGATTCTGAAATGGGAAATCCGTTGAAATAGGGGGCATCACCCTTGCGCCCGTGAAATCCGCGCGAGCGAAGTTCATGAACAAGGTCAATCCGCTCCGCAGAGAACAGCGTTTCCCCGGAAAGACGGCTCATCATATCCGCTGTAAAAAGACGGTCTTCTTTTATTCGTACCTTTACCGCTTCCGTTTCTCCCTGTTCAGTTATCATGGGATGGTCTTGTGTTACGATAACGCTTCTGCCGCCTCTGTTTTTAAGGAAACGCATGGGCTTATTTTTTGATTTGCGTACCAGACGCGTCACGCGTGTCCACCCGTCTTTATCCATGACAAACATATCTTTCGGATATTTTGCATAAGCGCCGTCTTTTTCGTTCAATATTTCTTCTGCTACGTCAGCGATTTCATAAAGCTGTTCAAACGAGAGCGTCAGTATCTTTCCCTGATATTTGGCGACAACAACCTCTTTTCCGAAATATGTATAGACCGAAAGCTGGCTCAGGTCATGAATATGTATATCGCCTCTGACATGGGCATCCCTGATTTCGGGCGGATAAATCCGGTTCAGCCAGTATTCTGCCGTGACATCCGAGGAAATATAATTGTTAAGCCCCTGAAGGGAATAGCACATATTGCTGTTTTCATTGATTTTCCAGTCAAGTTTGTCCAAATACTGATCCACAAGGTCAATATGGGCTTTAATGGCAATATTTCTGATCTGCTGGTGCTGGTTCCGATATAAAATATAGGCTTTGGCTGCTTTATGAAAAGGGGATTCCATCAGCACTTTTTCCACAATATCCTGAATTTCCTCGACTTCAGGAATGGAACCCGCACATTGCAAAGATACCCGTGTCAAGACCAGTATCGTCAGTTCCCGGGCTTGTGTTTCCCCAAATTCCCCGGTTGCTTTTCCTGCTTTGGAAATGGCTGTTGTGATTTTTGATGAATCGAATTCCACAATATTCCCGTCACGTTTTTTTATCTGTTTGAACACCGCTGTCACCTCAACATTAATTTTTTTTCAAAGAAACAACAAAAATTTCACAGCCTTTCTGTCGCTTGAAAGCAATGGCTTCCCTATAAAAGATAAGCATTAAATATCACAATATCTTGTTGTCTGTCAATGAAAAAAATCAATATATAGTGTTCAGAACAGGATGGCATGAAAGCGATTGCAAAGAAAAACAGGGGGGTAAAACGAGAGGCTTTTGTTAAAAAAAAATATTTTTCCGATTTATTGATTTTTTTGGTATGAATCTTGCTTAAACTACTATATCGAAAAATTTCAGCAAGGGATTGAATTTTTCAGTTTGATTTTTCCGAACACAGATATAAAATTGTTTTGTGTCTCGCAAAGAACGCAAATCTGATTTTTTATAATTTTTTTCTTTGCGCCCTCTGCGCTCTTTGCGAGAAATTTTGTCTCTCGCAAAGGACGCAAAGAACGCAAAGCTGACTTTTTATCATTTTTTTCTTTGCGCTCTTTGCGAGAAATTTTGTGTCTCGCAAAGAACGCAAAGAACGCAAAGCTGACTTTTTATCATTTTTTTCTTTGCGCTCTTT
>JAIFKL010000036.1 GCA_020049595.1 Desulfobacteraceae bacterium | reverse complement strand
TTTTCAGACCGTACAGCGATTTTTCAAATCGCTGAAACCGCTTGAAAAGCGGTTTTACGGAAAACACGGTTTTTGAAAGCGAATTGGTATTAAAAATTCGTCTGATCTGTTTCAACCTGCGATTCAATTTTCCCCTTTTCTTCCTATTATGCAGGAAAAAAAAATTTCTTAATAAATTTAAAAAAAAAATTATTTTTTTTATTACCCACTAATTTCAAAAGAAAATTTTGCTGGAATAAAATCAAAAATTTCGCTTCGTCGTATAAGCCCCGTAGGGGCGTTATATTTGTAGCATATCGGTGAAACCGCCGTACAAGCCCCGCAGGGGCGGCATATTTGCAGCCGCCGGGGGAATTATGCCACTCCTACGGAGTTCAGGGATTTTGTCGTTGCCGAATGCTACAAATATGACGCTCCTGACGGAGCTGCTCAGAAGCCTCATGACCCCTCACCTCAGACTCGCCGAAAAAGAATTTCCCCATTCATCTTCACGTTTCACATTTGAAAACAGCAGGGAACGCTTTCCCAAGCCGCTTCCGAGAAAAGAAACCGTTGCCAGCGGAAACGCGTCTGACAGGCGGAATTTGAAATCCCAAAGATGAAAAAAGCCCGCCAGATTCAGCAGTTCTTTTCCCCAAGAAGCCGATTGCCGAGTGTCTTTATGAGCATTATCAGCCTCATCGGATTTGCTTTTTACCGTATGCGATTCAAAATCCAATACCGCATTGACATAGCTGACGTTGAAATCAAAATCCGACAGATTTTTAAATGAATATTTCTGCGTCTCATTTTCCGCATCTTCGATAACGACATCCACATCAACCGTGTCTCCATCTTTTATGGCGGATGCGGATGGACTGAAAGACAGCCCGATGCCCTCCACCTGATTCCGCAATGAAGTGACGATGCAATTAAAACGGAAGCAAATTAAAAGCTTTTTTCTTTGTCGGTTCATCATTTTTATTTATCCACTTTGATTTTTAATATCGGAATTTTTCACTCTGCTGAAACTGAGCTTCTATTTTTACCCTTATGCAGGAAAATTTTTTTTCTTAATAAATTTTTTATTTTTTTTTACACCTCTTCAAAACCACGAAAAAACGAAAAAAAAAGAAAAGCACGAAATCTTTTGTGTTTTCAGAAACTTTAGTGCTTTCGTGGTTCATGTTTTCGCAGTAAAAGCAAAGAATTTTTTAAGAAAATTTTTTTTCCTGCATATAAACGATGGGGTAGTGTTTAAAAAAATATAAGTGTCTAAAAAAAATAATATTGCAGAGATTTCCCTCTTGACTTTTTTTTAAATATCATTTATATAAACAAAATTATGTGATATGAAAAGCTATTCAAAGCAGTAACTTATTAAAATCAAAATGAAAGAGATAGGCAGGTACAGAAAGCTATAAGCGGATTCGGAGGATCAGTGAAATCCGACTTTGAGTGGGATACGGACAAGGCTGAAAGAAATATCAGAAATCACGGTGTATCATTCGATGAAGCAAAGGATGAAAAATTTTATGCAGACTCCGAACAATTATGACGATTATGACTTACATGATGAATATGATTTATCCAAAATGAGGGTTGTGGCGAAAGGCAGATATGCACCGCATCGCAGAATGGGAAAAAATGTAGTTCTTCTTGACTCGGATCTTACAGAGTTTTTCCCTACGGATGAATCTGTCAATGAAGCTTTGCGGCTGATTATGCAGGCTGCTGAAATTCCGTTCAGGAATGGGAAAGCATTGAAACCTGTCTTGTAGGGGCAACCCCCTGTGGTTGCCCTTGTCTGACCGCCCGATTGAAGGGTAAGCACGGGGGCTTACCCCTACCGATAATTTGTGCTTAAAAAAACAGGAGTTTAATATGCACCTCTCAAAAAAAATCATCAGAATTTTAAAAAATTTGTCCTTGTTTCTGATTTTAGCCATTCCTTTATTATATGGATATGCCTGTGCGCCGTCTCAGAATGTCCGCGTGAAAAACGGAAAAGCCTTTTGCAAGGTTGACGGCGTTTTCACCTATCAGTGGTATGACTACTATGAGCGGGCATGTTCCTGCATGGAAGGCGAATTTTACTCAGAAGCAATGGCTGATATTAATGAGGCTATCAGGCAGCGGGACGAGGACATAAGAATGGCAAAAACTTACGGAATGCACTTGGCGGATTATTTTCCTCACCGGGAAAAAGGTCTGATTTACTATCTGCTCGGCAATTATGATGCCGCCAAATCCGAACTTGAACACTCTGTTCAATACGAAAAATCCGACAAAGCCCTGTTCTATCTCGACAAAATCCGCAAAATCCTCATGGAGCGGGAAAAAATCTCGGTTTCCGCTCCCCTCATTACGACTGCCTCACCAGAGGAAATATGGACCAAAGATGACCCGGTTCTCATTTCAGGCACGGCGCGAGACAAACAATATGTCTCGGAAATTCTGGTGGCAGACAGACCTTTTTTGATGGAAAGTGCGAGCGAACAGGTTGATTTTGAAGATAAACTGACATGCAATGAAGGGCGGCATGATATTCGGATTGTCGCCAAAAATCTTCTCGGCGGCGCAAGCGAACACAACATCATCATTCATGTGGACAGGTCGGGACCGGTCATCACCGTGAAAGACTTTGACTCAAATCTCGGCAAAATACAGGGCGCAATTTATGACGAATCCGGTGAGATGTCGCTTGCTGTCAACGGAAAAAAAGCAGCGATTCCGCGAGGAAAAGAGGCTGTTTTTTCTGTATCTCTCGAACCCGGGACCAAGCAGATTTCCTTTTTGGCTGAAGACAGACTCGGAAACCGCACAGAAGCTTTTCTGAATCCTGAACCGACATCGCAATACCATTCTTTTCCGCTCCTGCTGGCGCAGCATTTTCCGCACATTGCCACAGACGCGCAACCTCCCACAGCGATTTCCCAAGCATCACAGCCTGAAATTCGGGTGAATGTGTCTGCACCAGCCATAGAGCGGCCCGGCTTAAAAGAGACAAACCTGCTTTACAGAACGTCAGAAGTAGAGCGGGTTTCAAACCCGCTTTACAGCCATAGTATAGTTTTTACGGAAATTCTCTCGGTGCAGGGACAGGTCAGCAGCAAGGACAGCATTGAATCGGTGCTGATAAATGACACATCGGTGTGTATGGCGTCGGGTCGTACCATTTTCTTCAATCACTCAGTCCGGCTGCAAGAAGGCGAAAACAGAATTACTATCCGGGCAAGGGATTCATCCGGAAGGGAGTCTGTGCGGGAGTTGAGCATCATCCGGCAGATTCCTGAGATATTCAAGCCGGAATACCGATGCACGTTCAAAGCAAGGCAATTTGATTTTCATTCTTTTGAAGACGCCGGCAAAATTGCCGACGGGCGCATGTTCGAGTCGTTTTTTTTAGACAATCTCACGAGCGGAAAACGCTTTCAGATCAGAATATCGGGAACAGAGAACGAAGGCGCTGACAGAAAGCCTGCACGTTTTCTGCTCATGGGCTATATCTATAAGACAAGACTCGGCATTGAAATTGTCGCCGAAGTGGTTGACATTGAGACATCGGAGACGGAATATGTAGATGTTTACAGCGAATTAGAGCATCGTTCCATTTTAAAAGCCCTTGCAGATGCGCTTTCCAAAAAATTTCATAAAGCATTTCCCCTGATAAAAGGCAAAATCACGGAGCAAAACGGAGAAGTTTTTCTGGCAGATATGGAAAAAGCAGGCATTCGGATGCGATGGCCCATCGTTGTGGGAACTGAGCGGGAATTTATCGGAAACGCCTTTATCGCGGAAAAACGAAAAAACGGCGTCTGCTCTATCAGGCTGACAAGTCACAACAGCAACAGACCGGCAACAGGGGATTGGGTCGTAACAGAATGAAAAAAATGACAAAAGAAGAAGAACAAAGACGAATCCGTGAATGGACTCAGGGAAAAGAGTTGGAAGAACTGTTTCAATATTACGGCGGATTGGTCGCGCATACGGTTCGGAAAACTTTTTCTCTGTGCCATGCCCGGTTCAAAAAAGAGGACATCGAAGACCTGACGCAGGAGGTGTTTGTCCGGCTTTTTGAGCAGGAATGCAATTTGCTGAAACAATATAATGAAGAAAGAGGACTCCATTTTACAGGATGGATCAAACTGATTACAACTCAGACTGTTATGATGTATCTCAGAAAAAAAGACCGTTTCGGCAGGCTGGGAAAAGACACCCTGAGTCCCATTGAAAAGGAAATCGGACAGGAAACAGATTTGCATCACAAGACAGAAGCCAAAATGACGCTGGAGCGGATTGAGAAGCGTCTGAAGAGACTTCCGACGTTGGAACGGCTGGTTTTCAAACTGCATTTTTTTGACGGTCTTTCTTTGCAGGAGGTTGCTTCCTCTCTAAACAGGGAAATAAATTACATTTATCAGATCAAGCACCGAGCGGTGACGCTGTTAAAAGATATGCTGGATGAAGAAAAATAAAATTTTTCTCTAAGAAAATTTCGCCTTCTGCATATTACACTGTTAAAAGGAGGGAACAACGATGATGAAATCACTGTGTATAGATTTGGAAACATTGGCGCGGTATATCGGCGGCACTGTTTCAGATGAGGAAAGAGACCGGATAGAGGAACATCTTGCCGACTGTGAGGATTGTCGGAAAGAATTTGCGGTTGCCAGCACTATCCTGAACGATGAGGAGTTATCTGAGTGCGAACCTTTGTCGGACAAAGAAAGCCGGTCAATATGGGATAAGATAAAAGGCAAAATCGCCCCGATCCTGCAATGGAGCCGGTCGCTCTATTCCGAATTAACTGAAAATGCCTGGTTTTTATTGTTTGAACCTGCCCCGGCAATGTCTCGCAGCCGCTCAGAAGCACGGCCGCCGGTGGTTGAGTATGTTTATTTCAGCAAAGAGTTAAGCGAAATTTTAGAGGCAGAAATGTACTTCCGAAAGACGGAAGATGAAAAAGCCTGTATGAAAGTCAGGGTCACGGAAGAGAGTGAACCGGCAAAAAATGTGAGGCTGACATTGAAGCGGGAAGGCAGGAAAGATGTCTCACGCCCCCTGCGGGACGCTTATGTGGCTTTTGACGATCTGATCTTCGGCGACTACCATTTGGTTGTGATACAGTACGGCAAGGAGAGCAAAGCGGATTATCTGCTGAAATTCCGAATTGATAAGGCGGGGATAGATGAGCAATACAGCGAATCATAAATCCGCAGCAGAAGAATGTCTTCTGAAGATTGTATTTCAGCATCCGGATTATGCGGTTTCGGTTGCGGAAGACAAATCCGTTCTGATAAGCGGGATTGAAGAAGACTGGCGCCGCATCATTGAGAAAATCAATGAGACGCCCGGTCCCGCCAGAGGCGGCAATGTCTTGGAAGAACTCAAGCGCATGGGGCAGAAAATGTGCAGCGAGTTTCTTACGCCGGACATTGAAAAGAAACTGCTTGCCACGCGTGCGGAATATCTCATCTTGGAGATTGATGAGCAGTTGGTCCATATTCCGTGGGAACTGCTGTATCTCAACGGAGAATTTCTCTGCCAGCGTTTCAGCATGGGACGGCTGCCGAGTACGCCTCAGAAAATGGCTGCGTGCGAAAAAAGGGAGTTGAAACCGCCGCTGAAAATGTGGATACTGGCGAATCCCGGCGGCGATCTGGACAGTGCGGCATCCGAAGGAGAGATGATCTGCGATTTTTTAGATCAGGTCAATGCCGGAGCGGATGAGCGGCTCATTGACGCGGAAGTTGACAGCGAAATCAGCCCGGCTCAGGTTCGGGAAAACATCAAGAAATATGATGTAGTTCACTTTGCGGGTCATGCCGAATATGACCCGCAGTCTCCCTCCAAAAGCGGGTGGAGACTGACAGACGGAAATTTCACCGCCGCTGATATTGAAG
>JAIFKL010000212.1 GCA_020049595.1 Desulfobacteraceae bacterium | reverse complement strand
AATTAGGGGTACCAAGGGGGATTTTTCGTTGCGGACGTAAAATCCCCCCTGCCCCCTTTAGAAAAGCGGGGGGATTGATGGTACCGGGGCATTTTCATGCCCACCATACAGATTAATGCGAATGCACTTCACGCCCGGCAAAGACCGGCGGTTTGCAGGAAACCCATTGCGCCTGCGGAACTATGCCTCCTGAACCGGCTCTCTTCGCACTTTCCGGCGCGTCGCTCTCAGCCGTAGCCGCAGCGTTCTTTTCATAAAAACACGGCGGCTCATAAGTCCAGCCCTGCGCCAGCCGTCTGTCTTCTTTTTTCATCTTCACATACAGATAAACGCCGATCAGCGGCGCAAGCACCTTTGTTTTTTTGCCGAATGTCTTATAAATCTCCTCAAGAAGCGACTCCAATTTCCCGCTGATCCGCTCATCCTTCCGATACCACTGTTTCATCGCCCATACCGCCCCCGCGTAAGTCGTTCTGAGCGGCTCAGATTCCCGCTCAAAGCGTTTGCGGATACGCGCATCAGGATGATCTTTGTAACGCTGCCAGCCTTTCAGCATGGTGGAAATCAGACGGGCAAGGCTGGGCCCGTTTGTCTCAAAATCCCGGCGGAAAGCATTGAGGAGAAATTCCCCTTCCTGCCCGTCCCGAATATGCTTGTGCCGGAAAGCGAAGCGGTACTGACCGTGCGTGTCCGCTGCGGGAAATTCCGATTCGGGAAGCAGGGTGCCGTCTTTTTTATGGGCTTCGTAGAGCGGCGTTCCGGAGTTCGGCGAATAAAGCATGAACTGATGAAAATCCGTGTTGTGGCTCACCGCATAACTGATGACATCTTCAATATTTTCAGGACTGTGATTTTCCATGCCGATAATCGAAGACCCCAGCACCCGGACGCCGTGCGATTGCAGCGTCTTCACCAATTCATGCGTGTCAACATCTTTCAGCTTCCGGTACTGGCTGCTTTCGCCTTCCATGCCCATCCACAGCCATGAAAGTCCCAGCCCCACAAGCTGTTCGATGGTATAAGACTGCAAAACTCTTGCGGAACTGAAGACATACAATGACCAGCTTTTTTTGTGTTCCTGCATCAGTTCCAGCAGCCGCAAGGCTCTTTTCCGATGCAGGAGAAAATTTTCATCCAAAGCAAAGAAAGAGCGCACGTTAAGCTTGTCTTCCAACTGGCGCATGACGCTGAAAAGCTCGTCGCCGGTTTCATAAAAATTGACGAATTTGCCCTTGCCGCCGAACAGCGCCGACGTGGAACAAAAATTACATCCCACCGGACATCCCACCGAGGGCAGCAGAATCGCTGCGGTATCGCCGTCTCCGGGCTTGTCCGGCAGCGCATGTCCCAGAATCCGTGCGCCGAAAGCAGATTCAACCAGCGGATGCCTGACCGGCGCGGTCTCATCCTGTCCGAGAAATTTCCGGAACCACTGAACGCCGTCTCCCCGCACAATATGATCCGCATCAATGATTTCAGCGATGTTGTCTTTGTTGGTAACGTGTCCGCCCACGACAATCGTGGCATTCGGCTGATATTGCCGAATCAGTTCGCACATTTTTTTCACTTTGCCGACATTGGGGATAATCGAGCTGACGCCGATAATATCATACTGATTTTCCATGATTTCGCTGATAAAACGCTCAAGCGTGGGAAAATCCAGAAGCGTGCAGGGGGCTTCGATGTTTGCCTGAATCAGCAGCAATCCGAAAGAGCGGTGGAACATCCGCAGGGAAAAAGGTCCCTGAACCCGTGTAACCTGATTGTGATACAGTTCCATCGGATTGACTTTCCGGCTTCCGTATTCGTCATCCGCTGCATAAGGTCCGAACACGCCGGAGAGCAGGATTTTGGCTCGGACGCCGAGCGGGTGAAGCAGTTGGCTTGTTTTCATTTTATGTGTTTCCTTTTCAGTGGCAAATTTCTGTTTAAGAGTGTATAATCAAATTATGAAAACAAGCTTAAAGGAAATCCGGTGATAATAGCAAGAAGCTTTTCGGCTTTTACAAAAGTTTTACAAGTCAGGAAGCAAAGCGTGGAAACAAGAGAAACGAGTTGCAAACTCGTTCTACGCGGAGCATGGGAGCGAGAATCCTGTATAATCCTGTATAATCCTGTATAATCCTGTATAATCTTATGAGCCAATCAAAATGGTTTTTTCATCCGGTGTTTGTGTTTGTTTTTTCCATTATCGCGCTGGTAACCTCCCTTTTTCTATACATTTACTGGTATATGGAGGTCAGCAGCGGTCTTGAGGCAATTGTGCGGAGATTCAATCTTGACTCGAAGCAGGTATTGGCGTCCGAAACATGGGTGGTGATTCTGGTACTTTCAATTCTGGTGGCGATTATTCTGGTGGCGATTATTACGATTTTTGTTTACAACCAGAAAACCGTGCAACTGTACCGGCTTCAGAACAATTTTATCAACAATTTCACACATGAACTCAAAACGCCGGTCACTTCGCTGAAACTGTATTTAGAGACATTTCTGAAATATGAGATTACCCGAGAAGATCAGTCCAAATATCTTCATTATATGATTCATGACGTGAACCGGCTTTCGGACAATATCAACCGCATTCTGAATCTTGCGAGAATTGAGAGCAAGCGTTACTACAAAGACGAGGATTTTATTCACTCGGACCTTGTGCAGATATTTAAAGAGTTTTATCAGAACAATGCTCATCTTTTTCAGAATTGTGAAATCACTATCCGCAATTCTTCGGAGCAGCTTTTTTTATATCCGGTTCATGTTTCCTTATTTGAAATGCTCCTGATGAATCTGCTGACCAATGCTGTCAAATACAACCAGTCGGAAAAACCCGGAGTTGAGATTTCCCTTGAGAGAAAAAAACATCAACTGCTGGTTCATTTCAGAGACAACGGCATCGGGCTTGAAAAATCGGAAATCAGAAAAATTTTCAGGAAATTCTATCAGGTGGGTCAGGCAGATGACATGTCTGCCAAAGGAAGCGGTCTGGGGCTTTATCTGGTGCAGAATATCGCCCGGCTTCATAAAGGAAAAGTCATTGCCGAGAGTGAAGGAATCGGAAAAGGCTCTGTTTTTACAGTAATTTTGCCTTACAGAACTTAGGGATTACTGTGAACTTTTTGCCACGAATGAACACGAATTTGTAAAGCGAATTTTTAATTCGCTTTGAAGCGGTTTGAAAAACCGCTTTACTGTAATGATCCGTATCCGGTTTTTTTACGGCATGAATTCTGCTTTGCCGGTCAGACTGAAAAACGCATACTTTCTGCCGTGCAGTTCGGCAAAACCGCTATATCATATTTTATTTTGACAGCGAATTGGTATTACATCCATCCGGACGCGGAGCGCAGGAACGAGACAGCTATCGCTTCACTGCTTGGTCAACTTCCTGAAATCACATTCATCTATGCGTTTTATGCCTTCCATCAGAAGTCCCATAAAGCTTCCCAACTTGGGCGAGTTCATTTTATCGTCGGACAGCCCCGGAATGAATTTGAATCTGCCGTCTTTTTCTTTGAGTAATTCAAAAAAAGCATCTCTTCCCTGTTTTTCGTTGTAGTTGACGCTGACAATTTCGCCGTCCCGGAAAGATAACTCAGCAGGTCCTTTGGGCAATTCCAGAAACAATGTGCCGGTTTTCTGATTCAGGTTAAAAGTTTGAAACAGACCCGAAGGCGGAATCTCGGAAAGCTTTCCGACCATGCCGGAGACAACATCTTCCAGTCGCAGCATATTGGTCCGGGCAAGTCTTCGGGCAAGCAGACTGGCAAGATAAATCTGAAGGGGCGGAAATCGGTTCAGAATTTTCCTGAAATACTCTCCGTTCAGGTATAAAACTTTTGCAGGTTCCACGACTCTTATGGTTGCCACAACCGGTTCGCCGCTGAGAAGACTCATCTCGCCGAAAATCTCTCCCTTTTCCAGAATTGCCACACAAGTTTCATTGTCAACCAATACTTCGACTTTTCCTGAAACAATAATAAAAAGCTTTTTCCCGGGTTCTCCTTTTTTCAGAATGATGTCTCCTGTGTCAAATTTGTCAAGCCTCAGAAAAGAGACAATATCTCTGATTTCCTCTTCATTCAGGTTCTTGAAAATGGAGAAACTGCCCAAAAGATTTACCACAGCGCCGATATAATTGTCCTGCCTTATCAGCGGCGCAGCCATTTCTCGCTGATATGTTTTTTCTCTTATGTATTCAAAGCGGATCAGACCGGAACAGCCGCTGCAATCAAATATGCTTCTGGATAAATCGCTCATGTTTTCAAATTTTATAAGCGTAGCCATTATATCGCCGGCAAGAATGAGACAGGTCGGCTTTTCCTGCGGTGGAAAGAGCGATTTGCCGGATAATCTGAATTCATCATTTATTTTATAAACAGGGCAGTTATCCTCACCGATTACTTTAATAACTGACTCGGAATCATTCATGTTTATATCTCCCATATTCAGCAGATCGGAAATTCGGGTACGTGACGCCAGAAAATCCCCCCTTGAGGGGCGCAGGGGGTTGTTTCTGTAGCGCAGTGAAGTCTCTGCCCGAAGCAGACATCCCCCTGCCCCCTTCAAAGGGGGAGACATCGGAAAATCCACCCTTGAGGGGGGCGCAGGGGGGTGTTTTTGCAGCGCAACGAAGTCTCTGCCCGAAGCTCATTGCAAAACCCCAGCTTTGCACAGCGTTCCCAAGCGGGGCTTGGGAACAAGCACAATAAGCTCAGAGCGAAATATTGTAAACCTTGATTTTGCTCAAAAGAGAAGGATGGCTGATTTCAAGCAACTGGCTTGCTTTTGTCCGATTGCCGCCGGTTGCGAGCAGCGCTTTGGTAATCATCTTTTTTTCCAGAATTTTCTGAGCGGCTTTCAGGGAATATCCTTCAAATATCTCCTCTGTCGGCGGAGTTTCCGGTTCCGGGTTCCGGGGCATGAAGAAATGTTCGCCGGAGAGAATCGCTTCTTCGGCAAGCAGCACTGCCCGTTCAATGGCATTTTCCAATTCCCTGACATTTCCGGGCCATCGCTGTTTGAGCAAAAGAGACAGGGCATCAGGCGCAATGCTTTTGATGTCTTTGTTCAAAACCTTGTTGTATTTGCTGATAAAATGCTGGCAAAGCAGCGGAATGTCTTCGCTTCGGTCCCGGAGCGGCGGGATATGAATCGGCAGAACATTCAGGCGGTAGAAAAGGTCCCGACGGAATTGCCCTTTTCTGACTTCCTCTTCCAGATTTTTAGCGGTTGCGGCAATCACACGGACATTGATCCGCGTTGTTTTTGTATCTCCGATAGCCCGGATTTCCTCCTCCTGTAGGACCCGCAGAAATTTTATCTGCAACGACAAAGGGAGTTCGCCGACTTCATCAAGAAGCAGGGTGCCGCCCTCTGCTTCTTCAAAAAGCCCTTTTTTATTTTTATCAGCGCCGGTAAACGCGCCTTTTTTATAGCCGAAAAATTCGCTTTCCAGCAAAGTTTCAGGAATGCCGCCGCAGTTTACCGGAACCAGCGGCATGGCTGCTCTTTCGCCGCTGAAATGAATCGCTTTTGCCACAAGTTCCTTGCCGGTGCCGCTTTCGCCGGTAATCAGCACGGTTGTGTTGTAATGTGCGGCTTTTTCCGCAAGGTTGAATACGGCTCTCATAGCCCGGCTTTTGGCAAGCATATTGCCGAACTGATATTTTTCTTCAATTTTTTGAATCCGTTCTTTGAGCCAACGGTTTTCTTTTTTCAGATTTTCCCGTTCTTCGGCTTTTTTCAGCGCGAGATAAACCTCGTCGCTTTTAAAAGGCTTGGAGATATAGTCATACGCGCCCAACTTCATCGCTTCCACAGCAGTGTCAATGGTGCCGTAAGCAGACATCATAATGACAGTGGTTGCGCCCGGCTTTTCTTTGGCAGCTTTTAAAAATTCCATTCCGCCCATGCCCGGCATTTTCAGATCGCAGAGAATAAAGTCATAACGGGTTTCCGAGAGCATCCGCAGCCCCTCATTCCCGTCTGATGCCGTATCTGCAACATAACCGACCTTTCCGAGCATGACGCTCAGAAGATGGCGCATATTTTCTTCGTCATCTATAATCAGAAGACGTTTCGGAGAAGATTGAATATTCATTTTATTGTTTCTGGTAACGGGTTTAAAACCCGTTTTACACAGAATTTCATTGTTTCTGGTCTGTAGAACGGGTTTAAAACCCGTTCTACACAGATAAACCCGTTTTACGAGGTTGAAATCGGCAGCCGGATCGTCATGGTTGTGCCATTGCCTTCCTCGCTGGAAGCACTGATGCTGCCGCCTGCCGATTCGATAATCGTAAAAGAAACCGAAAGCCCCAGCCCCGTGCCTTTTCCCGGCTCTTTTGTCGTGTAAAAAGGATCAAAAATATCGCTCAGATGTGCGGCGGGAATCCCGGTACCGTTGTCTGCAAACTCTAATTGCAACATCAGCCGCGCATCTTCATCTGATACAACTTCGCTTTTGATAAGCAGTTTTCCGTTCTGTCTGTCTTCAAGTGAATGAACCGCATCTGCCGCATTTATCACTATATTCAGAAAAACCTGCCGCAACTGATTGGGATCCGCCATCACCCTGTCTTTTTCCGCAGACAGCAACAGTTCAATGTCAATCTTTGCGGTTAAAGGCTGACAAGCAAGCATGTCTGTCATATCCCGGATGATTTCATGCACGGACACGACTTTTGCGCCTCCCTCTGCCCCCGGATACGAAGGACGGGAAAAATCAAGCAGTTGCCGGATAATGGTACTGATCCTGCTGATTTCTTTTTCCGCACGGGCGATAAAGTCCGCTCTTTCCTCAAGGGTGATGTCTTCGCGTCGGATCAGATCAAGATAACCGGTGACAATCGCAATGGGATTTCCGATTTCATGGGCAATGCCAGCAGAAAGCCTGCCCACCGAAGCCAATTTTTCCGCCCGGATAAGCTCTGTTTGAGCAAGTTTGAGATCACGGTTTGCTTTTTCAAGAGACAGAACCGTGCGCCTGAGCGATTCTTTATCCTCTGAAATGCGCCGGACCATCCGATTCAGGGCTTTTGACAACTGATTAAATTCATTGTTTTCTTTTTCAGACAGAAAAAAAACATCCGTCTCATCCTGAAAATCCTCAGCCCGCTTCAGAAGTTTGTGGAGCGGCTTCACTGTCATTTTCGAGACCCGGGAGACGCCGATCATTGTCAGTACAATCGTATTGATAAAAATATAGACAAACAGAACCTGCTGGGCGCGTCTCAGCAGTATCCATAAGTTTTCCAATTCCAGAATTACGCCCGCGGCACCTGCTTTTTCCTGTTTTCGGAACAAAGGCGCTGCCAGTATCATATATTGTCGCTGCTTCCAGAAAATGCCCCATACTGTTCCGAAAGAACGGCTGATTTTTTCCCCGGAACGGAGCGCTTCCCGGACAAGAATGTCAAGTTCATCATATAAAACACAGCCGGTTCCGCTAAAACACAACGGAATGTCGCTATCTGCGGCGATAAGCATGGCGCAGGAAAGTTCCGAATCACGGAGCAGGTCATTCAAGTTATCTTCCAAAGCGGAAATCGGAATTTGTTGTCGGGATTCGGAAATTGTTTTCAGGCTGTTCTGAACAGCAGACAGGAAAAGGTATCCTTTACGGACTTCGGAATCAAGCAGAATTTTCTGAACGGATATGATCATGACAAAAGCAATGCTTGTCATGGCGATTCCCAGCAGAGCCGCCATAAGAACAGAGATATTGATTTTTAATCCATAGCCTTTGGTCATGATGAGGTGGGTGAGAGGTCAGAGGTTAGGGATCAGGGGTTTCAGAGGTTAGGGGGGTGAGCGGTTCACCGACCTCTCACCTCTGACCTCTCACCTCTGACCTCTTTTCAGTCAATTGACCAGCGCAGCAGCATACTTCCCCATGCAAATCCCGCGCCGAATGCCGAAAGCATAATCCAGTCTCCGGATTTCATCATTTTTTTCTGCCAGGCCTCGGACATTGCAATGGGAATAGTCCCCGCAGTGGTGTTTCCGTAGCCCTCTATGTTCACCACCACCTGTTCTTCCGTGAGTTCCAATTTTTTTGCCACCGAGTCAATGATTCTCGTGTTTGCCTGATGCGGAATCAGAAGATTGATATCCTTGCTGGTCAGATTGTTTTTTTTCATAATCTTTAAGGATATATCCGACATGCCCATGATGGCGTTTTTAAAAACCGTTTTGCCGTCCTGATAAAGATAGTGCATTTTTTTGTCAACGGTTTCATGCGTGGCAGGATTCAGACTTCCGCCGCCGGTCACATTGAGATATTCCCATCCCCATCCTTCAAGGCGGAGAATAAAATCTTCGATGCCGGTATCGTCTCTTTCCGAAGGCTCCAGCAACACCGCGCCCGCGCCGTCTCCGAAAATCACACAGGTGTTGCGGTCCTGATAATTCAGAATTGCGCTCATTTTGTCAGCGCCGATGACCAGCACTTTCTGATGTTTTCCGGTTTCAATAAACTGTGCCCCGGTGGCAAGCGCGTATAAAAAACCTGTGCAGCCGCCGTTTAAGTCAAATCCCCAGCAGTTTTTCGCATTCAGTTCTTTCTGAACCAGCGCGGCGGTACTCGGCACCGGCATATCCGGCGTAACCGTGGCAAGGATAATCAGGTCCAGTTCATCTGCGGAGATGCCCCTCTGTTTGAGAAGCATTTCCGCAGCTTTGACAGCCATATAGGACGTGCCTTTGTCTTTGTCCAAAATCCTGCGTTCTTTGATGCCTGTGCGGGAAGTAATCCATTCGTCGCTGGTATCCACCATCTGTTCCAAATCGCGGTTGGTGAGCCTGTGTTCGGGAGTGAAATGACCGACGCCTGTTATAATTGCTTTCATTAAATTTTTCCCGGAAAAGTGGTAAATTGAGAATTGAAAAGTGAGAAGTGAGAAATCAACACTCTCTATTTCTCACTTCTCAATTCTCAATTCTCAATTAAAAAAGTTTCAGCGCGGATAAACGCCGTGTTTGTAAATATAATCGTAATAATATTCACGATATTCGTTATCATCCGAACCGGGATTTTCATACCATGATTCAGGTGCCTCATCGTGAATATTGTTCAGGCTGTTCAGCCATAAATTTCTGGCGAACAGATAAAGTTCGTTTTTCAGATTTTCAGGATTTTCGGATATGCCTTTGTTGCCGTCCAAAAACGCGGC
>JAIFKL010000182.1 GCA_020049595.1 Desulfobacteraceae bacterium | reverse complement strand
TCTGCTCTTTCTGTGCAAGACAGAAAATCACTCCGGGCTTGATAATTTCTTTTTCCGCGGAAGAAAACTCTCTGCCGGATAACAGATTGGCGTGTTCGCCTCCGGGAGCCGGAACAACCGCGTAAAGCCCCATAGGTGCGTTTTTCAGTCTCTGCTGATCCTTCTCAATAAAATTTGAGAGTTCTGTTCTGAAGTCATTCATAGTAAAGTCAGTGAGAGAAATTGACTCATCCATATCTTCAAGTTCCAAAACTTCATTCTGAAGCTTTTTCAACTGCCGGCTGCGGTATTTCAGATCATCGGTAATAAGTTCTTCAATCTGCTCCGTATTCAGGATATTATCTTCACCGGTAGCCGTAACATCAACCAATGCCATGCGGGCTTCCACGCGCTCTTTGAGATTGATGTAATTATCCAAATCTTTTGTGGGCCAGAAATTAACCAACTGAATGGTTTCGTTTTTGCTACCCAAACGGTCAATCCGTCCAAATCTCTGAATAATTCTTACCGGATTCCAGTGAATATCGTAATTGACGAGAAAATCGCAGTCCTGCAAATTCTGACCTTCGCTGATACAGTCAGTGGCAATGAGTATATCAATCTCTGCGGTCTGAGAAACGGAAGTCATTCCGGCGCGGTTTTTTGATATTGGAGAGAAATTCACCAAGATGCTGTCATAGTCGTTTTTTCCGTAACTTGTCCCGGTATAGCTGCCGCAGACCAGCGCGGCATGAAGCTTTAATTCAGCTTTGCACCATTCTCTGATATTTTCAAAAAGGTATTGCGCTGTGTCGGCAAACGCTGTAAATACAAGCATTTTCTTATTATTCTCATTAAAAGGTTTCTTCACTTTTTCCGAAATAAGCCTTTTCAGTTCTTTCAGCTTTGCGTCTCTTTCCGGCGTAACGACCTTTGCATTATTCAGCAAACCGATCAGGGCTTCTTTATCATTTTTCAAATCGGCAAGCCACTCCTTGATTTTAAGATCAGCCATGTCAAATTTCAGTTTTTTGCCGACCTGCCATTGTTCCGAATCTTCACCGTTTTCTTCCAGTTCTTCCTCATCCGGCTGAAGGCTGTCAAGGGATTCTTCCTGTGACTTTGCATCTGATTTCAGGAATCCGCTGATTTTATGTTCCAGTTTTTCAATTTTTTCAATGGTTCTGTCCATTGATATTTCAAAGGATTCGATAGAGCTTTCAAGCCGTTTGAGAAAATTGACCTTCATCATGGCGATCAGATAGCTTTCACGCGCAGACTGTTTGAATGCCGATACCTGAGTTTTTGCCATTTCTTCATATTTCTTTTGTTTATCCTCCCTGACATAAGCTGACGGATTGAACAGGGACAATTTGTAGTTGAGGATTTGTTCGTTAATTCTGTCATAAGAAGGAAAGCGTTTTTCCATGTCAATATCAGGATAGACCGAATTAGGTTTATTTCTCTCCGGAAACTTGCCCATCGCTTCAATATTATAAAAGCTTTTTATGTGTTTTCTGGAACGGGCAATCGTCATTTCATCAAGCAGTTTGAAGAATGCCGAATCTAACCTTTCAAGAAGCTGCTTCGAGGTTCTCTCAGGGTTCTTTTTGGGGTCTGCCCAGTTTGTAAACTGAGTCTGAGCATTTTTGAGCGTCAACCCGATGTCTTTGATTTTACAGCTCTCATAAAGCGCATCCTCTTTGCCTTCTGTAATAAAGGCAATCTGATTTCTCAAATCCCGAAGCGTATTATTGACCGGAGTTGCCGAAAGCATCAACACTTTGGTTTTAACTCCTGATTTGATGATTTTTTCCATGAGCCATTTTGCCCGGTTCATTTTTACTTTGCCGTAATCTTTTACTTTTTCCATCGGATTGCCTCGGAAATTGTGTGATTCATCAATGACAATCAGCTCGTAAGCACCCCAATTGAAATTTTCAAGGTCTATGCTATTTGCGGCTGAACGCCCTGATTCGCGCCCCATATCCGTATGATAAAGAACCGTGTAATTAAACCGATCTTTTATCAACGGATTTAATGAGTTGTTCTGGCTTGCCTGATAGATTGTCCAGTTGCCCGTCAGTTTTTTAGGGCAGATAACAAGAACGCGGGCATTAAGCAGTTCAAAATATTTGATTACAGCAAGTGCTTCAAAAGTTTTTCCCAAACCCACACTGTCGGCAATGATGCAGCCGTTATGTTTCAGAATTTTGGCGATTGCCCCTTTGACTCCTTCCTTCTGGAAGTCGTAGAGCATGTTCCATATTTCACTGTCACAGAAACCGGATCGCTCATCTAAAAGACCGCCTTTTTTTTGCTCGTCAAGAAAGTTTCCGAAAATGTGATAAAGCGTTTTGAAATAGATAAATTCAGGCTCATTTTCAATATAAAGCTGTTCAAGGTATTTCAAAACCTGATCTTTCACATCTTTGACCAGCCCTGTCCGGTCATTCCATATTTTGTCAAACCATTCTTTCAGTTCCAGTCTGTCTCTGTCGCTGTCAACAATCAGATTCAATTCGATATTTTTACTTCCGCCGAGTCCCAGACCGTTCACGGTAAAATTGGAACTTCCGGCGATTGCTTTCTCAATCCCGCTTTCCTGTCTCACATGATACAGTTTTCCATGCAGAAAATTCGGTCTGACCATAGAGCGTATTTCTGCTTTATCTTTAATCCATTCGGAACATTCCTGAGCAACTGTTTTTTGGGTCAGACGGCTTTCAAGCGTAACAGCAATCGTATCATCGGCGATTTTGAAATCCCGCATATTGACTTTATCGGGGTCTATCGCTTTGATGAATGCCGGTTCTCCGAACAGGAAACGGAGTTTGTTTATGCCATTGAGATTATCCTTGAGCTTATGATAAGCATAAATCGTGAAATAAGCTGAAACTATAGAAACTTCGGAATTTTTTGAAACAGATTGTCTGAGAAATTCGCCTACTGTGCCATTTGCATAATTGTCTCTGATTGCTGAGTAGTTCATCTTGATCCTATTGCATTGTTTTATCTGATTTTTGAAGTCCTTCAAGATAGTCTTTTAATGCCAGAATATGAGTTAAGTGAATAGGAAGCAATTTGATAGAACCCGTATAAATGATATGATCAACAATTGTTTCCAGATCAATATCTAAATATAGTTTGCCCAACTGCGATTTAATACCGATTCGCTATCAAAAACAGTGTTCTCCGTAAAACCGCTTTTCAAGCGGTTTAAGCGGTTTAAGCGGTTTGAAAAACCGCTTAACGATGTGAAGGCAGAAGACCGATCTTTGAAAGCGATTTGGTATAATCTGAATTTCCCATATACTGACAAGACTGAGAAATACAATAGACATTATCGGAAATAAAAAAGTTTCTCGCAAAGGACGCAGAGGGCGCAAAGGAAAGAAGAAAAGAAGAAATAGACCGATCAGTAATAATTTCAAGGCATTTCTCCTGACCAGAATTCATCGGGCAGCGGCGCAGAGAAATCTTCACTCATCTGCATTTTTCCTGCATACTGACCTATCGGGCGTTCGGTTTGTGTGTTTTGAGATTTGGGATGAACTACAAGAATAATCTCAACTTCCTGATTTGCAAATGCGGCAGGAAGTCGCAGATTTAAAATACCTTCCTGACTGATTTGAGAAGTAAATTGAAAAGTTTGCATGTTTATTTTTCTCCTTCCGCAATATTTCCTCTTCTGTCAATCCGTATATTTCATACACAAGCCGGTCTGTCTTCTTTTCCGATTCAGATGTGCCGGTTTTCAGGTTGTCCTGCCCGGGTTTATTATAAGCCGAGTTCTTTCTTCAGATCATCATGCCTGATCCATTTTGTATTCGTTTGTTTTACTTCAACAGCCTCACAATAATCTTTATAATCTTCTTCAATAGCTTTGAGGCGCTGATATTCTTCATAATCCAGAATGACTGCGATAATCTGCTCATTCTCTTTGATAAAACTGGTCTGAATCATCTGTATGCCTCCTTTCTGTGTTTAATATCATACACATTTAAAACATGATTTTCTTCATCGAAAAGAATGCGATAATCTCCGACCCGCAATCGTTTGAAATTCCCAAGCTTCCCTTTTAAAATTTTTACATCAAAATGACCGACAGGATTCAGAGCATATTCTTCAATTTCATCTATAATCCGTTTAGCAGATTTTTTATTGGTTTTTGCGAGTTTTCTGAGGTATTTTAAAGCCTTCTCAGAATAGAGAATATCCATAAGTCATTTTTCTTCCTCCACAATATTTCCTCTTCTGTTAATCCGTATATTTCATACACAAGCCTGTCTGTCTGCTTTTCCAATGGAAATATACTTGTAATTATTATAATTCACGAGAAGGAAGGCTATTTACAAAAAAGGATTGATTATTCGCAAACAATCATCAATACCTTTAAAATCATTATCATTTCTTGTTATCAACTCGCATTTTTTAACCAATGCCGTTGCGGCAATAACAGCATCCGGAAGTTTTATTTTTTTATACTGTCTTATTTCAACAACTTTTTCTGCTATTTTTTTGTCAATATAAATGACGTTGAAAAGCGACAGAATGTGTCGGACAAATTCTTTTTCACGAGGGCTTTCAAATTGAAAACCCAATGTTTCCATATAAGTAATAACTGAAATAAAATATTTCTTTTTGTCGTCGAACAGTTTATCTCTGTCTAATTCACCTTTCGATAAATAGACAATGATATTGCTGTCAAGCATAATTTTACCACTCATTCCGTATTTCCCTTTCCCATTTCAACGGGTCTGTATTTTTAAAGGCTTTGACATCCTTATATTCTTCAAATAAATCTGAAAGATTCTTTTTAAGTGATTTGCTTTTATTCATTTTCGGAATTTCGGCATCCGAATCCGGCATAATGATAATTTCTACTTTTTTACCCTTAAATTTCATAATCTTATTTAAAGGAATAATAATTCCCTCTTGCGTTACAGTTTGTTTTATTCTGACAGCATTCATTTTTTTATCTCCTTCCGCAATCTTTTTCAGATGTGTCGGTTTTCGGGTTGTCCTGCCCGGCTTTGAGAAATCTGTGAAAGCCATTACTTTCGCCTCAAACAAGATGGTTTGATCTTCTATCTAAATTTCTACGCAAATTTAGTGATTAGGTAAGAGGCAAAAACACCGAGAAGAAAGAAAATAAAATTAACCGACACCCCTTTCCAAAAAGACCGTTTTCCTTCCATATATAATTCAGACCGTAAAACTTGTGCAATTGCTTCAACTTCATTAGCATTAATGTTTTTTAGCTTTTCGTAGTATTCAATATCGTTGTTCAACTTTTCAGCCAACATTGATCGTTTATTAATCTCGCTTTCAATTTGTCCGATCAGTTTAGCAGCTTCATCCATAGATGAGGTAAGTTTTCTAATCCGATCTTCAATAGTTTCCTGTTTCTTGCGTTTTTGAAGAAAAGGTTCTATGCTACTGTATAAATATGAAGTAGTAATTCCCGTTATGAGCGCTATAATATATTCTATCATTACCTTCTCCTAATATACTGATCCAGTTTTGGTTTTTTACGGCATGAATTTTGCGTTACCGGTCAAATTTAAAAAACGGATACTTTCTGCTGAACAATTCAGGAAAACCGAGCCGAAAAGTCATCATTTTCTTAACTATGCAATTTTTATACCGTAAAAAACCAAAAGTGGATCACTATATTCAATAAAATCTACGCCGTAAAAAATCACAATCATCTCCGCTTTTAATTGATTCATCATTTTTATCTTGTCAATATCAAAAGTTTTTCGGCATATTATCCGGAGTGTGAAAATGAAATTTTCACAAATACAAAAATGCAAAAATTTCATTTTTGCACTCCGGATTGGTTATCAGGTAATTTTTTATCTGATACGCAAATTACACGCCGTAAAAAATCAGAATCATCTCCGCTTTTAATT
>JAIFKL010000040.1 GCA_020049595.1 Desulfobacteraceae bacterium | reverse complement strand
AATCGGCTGTCTGATTTTCTACAGATAAGCCGCACTTAAATAATTTTGCATTAACTCCATAGATAGAAGTGTTGATCTGTAATAATTCAAAAACAAAAGGATTCGGCTCAAATCCATAAATTTTTATATTTCTATTTTTAAGATGAGCAAAAAGTGTAAATAATCCTATATTTGCTCCCACATCAAAAATACAGTCCCCGTCATTGATTGTAATTCCATGCTTTATATAAGCCTTAATCTCAAACATTTCTTTATAAAGGAAATCCGTTTCATTTTTATTCAGATGAACTATTGCCAAATTATTCGGAAGCCTATAACGTGATCTGCCTGCAACAGTCAAAGCTCGTTTTTCCGCTGGTACCACATAAGCTGCCAACTTTTTATTCCCTGAACTATCTTCGCGGGATATAACAACAGCATCTCGCACATCCGGGTGTGTTTTAAGTACAGCTTCAATCTCTCCGAGTTCGATGCGAAATCCCCGAAGTTTGATCTGATTGTCATTTCTTCCAAAAAAGCTGATCGTTCCGTCTTTAATATAAGAAGCTCTGTCACCGGTTTTATATATACGGGAACCCGGTTCAGGATTAAAAGGATCAGAAATAAATTTTTCAGCAGTCATTTTCAGGTCGTTAAGATAACCTCGGGCAAGTCCGGCTCCGCCGATATACAATTCTCCAGACACACCGACAGGAACGGGATGACGTTTACTATCAAGAATATAAGTCTTTGTATTGACGATAGGCTTTCCGATAACCGGCATCTCAGTAGCCGTTTGAATATGACAAATTGTGGCGTCAACCGTACATTCCGTCGGTCCATAAAGATTATAAAAAATAATATTCTCCGATTGTTTCAGTTTAAGCCATGTGGGTTCATCAATGGGCTCGCCTCCGATCAGGACAATTTTCGGATACTGTCCCTGATTGGCAAGGAGTCCGGCGGAGATTAACAGACTGAGCTGAGACGGAGTGCAGTCAAACACATCAATCCGATGATCTTTCAGATAGGACAATAAACCATTCCCGTCTATTTGCAGTGATTCAGGTATGATGTTAATTGTATGTCCATGGAGCAATTGAATGATCTGTTTTACAGAAGTATCAAATGAGAAAGAGCCGTTCAAACTGATTTGAAGTTGTTGTGTATTTCCATGACGGGCATATATTGCCTTATGAAGACCTGCCAGAAGGTTTAAAACAGAAGAGTGGCAGATTGGGACACCCTTGGGCCTTCCTGTAGAACCTGATGTGTAAATCACATAGGCTAAATTTTCTGCTGAGATATTATGAAGAATCTGAGGCATATTATCACCTTCGGAAAAAATAGAATCTCTTTCTGTATCCAAACAGATCACATGCAAATTATGCTCGGGCAGATAACTCAAAATATTTTTATGGGTCAGAAGTACCTGAATATCTTCCAGCATGAATATCAGGCGATCTTGTCTATATGCCGGATTTAAAGGCACATAAGCACATCCGGCTTTAAGAATGCCCATAATAGATACTATCATGTCCAGAGAACGCTCCATAAAAATACCGATAAGCGTCAGTTGCCGGTCTTCAAAAACTACTGCGATATTGTCCGGCGTTTTTTCAACCTGCTCCTCGAACAGTTCATGGAGACATTTATTTTTCGGATAATCCGCTGCCGTGTCGTTAAATTCAACCAATATCTGATGCCGCTCCTTTTCAGTGAGAATCGGCAAATCCGAAACCGTCTGATCCGGGTTTTCCGCAATTCCCGCCACCAAGGTCTGAAAATGCCCTGCCATGCGCTCAATAGTCGCCGCGTCAAACAGGTCGCTATTGTATTCTATGGACGCGGGGATGCCGTCTTCTGCTTCTGTCACGATCATCATCAAGTCAAAAGGAGCTATCTGTTTTTTCGGCGCGAGAGATTCTATCTCCAAACTCCCCAGCGTTGTCTTGCCGCCCGCTTCTCTGAGGATAAAAGGCGTGGGAATATCAATCCGATAGGGCTGTTGTAGCGTAAACACCACCTGAAACAGGGGCGAGCGGCTCGGATCACGTTCCGGCTGCAATTTTTCAACCAGCAGCGGAAAAGGATAATCCTGATGCTTCAGCGCATCTAAGACTGTCCGGCGCACTTTGCCCAGAAAAGTTCTGAAAGCAGGATTGCCGGATAAATCCGCGCGCATCACCAGCGGATTGACAAGATAGCCCACCAAATCTTTGAACTCGGAGGAGTTCCGGCACGCGGCAGGCGAACCCACCACAATGTCTTCCTGATCCGTGTATCGGTACAGCAGGGTTTGAAATGCCGCCAAAAGCGTCATATAAAGCGTTGCTTCCGAGGCTTGCCCCACAGACTTTATTTTTCGGCTAAGTTCTTTACTTATTTTAAAAGAATAAGCTGCGCCGTTATAGGTCTGTACCGGGGGCCGGGGACGGTCAGCGGGCAGATTCAGCACCGGCAGTTCGCCGCCAAGCTGCTTTTTCCAGTAATTCCAAAGCGATTCTCCTTTTGCTCCCGCCAGCATCCCTGCCTGCCACCGCACATAATCTGTGTAAGACACTGCAAAATCCCCCTTTGAAGGGGGGCATGGGGGATGTTTCCTCGCCTCATAAAGCTTTCCGAGATCATCCAATATCACCGAAAAAGACCATAAATCTGTTGCAATATGATGAATATTCAGCAAAAGAATCTGTTCTTTTTCAGAACGCATCAAAAGATTCACCCGCATCACGGGACCTTTTTCAAGATCAAAAGGACGAAGGGATTCTTTGTTCAGATGCTCGTTTAAAGCATCTTCTGTCCATGCGGACACGTCTGTTTCGGTGAACCAGCCTGCTTCTGCATGTTCCCGAATTTCCTGCACCGGCTCTCCGTCACGCACGGCATAAACTGTCCGGAGCGAAGGATGGCGCAGCATCAGATCATGAAATGCCTCCCGCAGTGCGGATACGCACCGCAAAAAAGAGGTTGTACGCCGCGCTCTCCGGCGCAAGCTGATACATGAACCAGAGGGATTTCTGGTTGTGGGAAAGGGGGGAGAATTGAGAATTGAGAATTGAGAATTGAGAAATAGGGAGATATTTTTCAATTCTCAATTTTTCAATTCTCAATTCAATTGTGAGCTGTTCAATGCTCGGTCCTTCGAGAAAGCGGAGCATGGGGCAGGCGATTCCCAAATCCGCTTCAACGCTGTGCTGCAATTCCACGGCTTTCAGTGAATCAATTCCCAGATTTGTCAGCGGTTCCGTCAAATCCAGGCGGAGAGGGTCTGTTTTCAGTACCTTTGCCGCCAAATATTTCAAATAGGATTTTATGAGCAAAGCGACAGCTTCCGGAGGCGCGGAACGCAGCGCGGTAAGTGATGAGTCAATGCCTGCCTGCAAGCTGTCTGCACTGATACCTGTTTTTTCGGGAATGCCCCCGCCGACCGCATCCAGCGTTTTGTTCAGAAATCCTTCTCTGCAAAGATGACGCTGAATCTTGCCGCTGGAGGTTTTGGGAATCGTACCGGGCTTGAGCAGCAGCACGCTGTATGTCTGCAATTCATGGTGTTCGGAGACTGCCCTGCGAATGGCTTCCACTGCCTCGTCAAAAATTACAGGCTGACGGACATCCGGGCTTAACCATGTGTCAACTTCAGGCTGACGCCGATCAGTTCCTCGCCGATCCTTTTCCTGATAATTCTTATCCGGTTCCCGGCGGCGCTGAGAAATACGCCGCTCGATTTCAGCCGTGATAACCAATTGTTCTTCTCCGTCTGTTTCCACGGAAAAAGCAGCAGCGCATCCGGGCCTCATCATGGGATAGCTTTGCTCAACAGTCGCTTCAATGTCTTGGGGATAATGATTGCGTCCCCGAATAATGATAAGGTCTTTGCGCCTGCCCGTGACAAAAATTTCGCCCTTTTGAACAAAGCCCATATCGCCTGTCCGCATAAAAGGACCTTCTCCGGTATCAGAGAGATAAGCATGAAAAGTTTCTTCAGTTTCTTCAGGATGCTGCCAGTAGCCTTTTGCGATGCTGTCCCCTGAAATCCATATTTCCCCGATTTCATCCGGCGCGCAGGGGCGTAAGGTTTCAGGATTCACAATTACAAGCTGCTGTTCGGGTGATATTTTTCCGCATCCTACGAGCGTCCGGGCAGTCTGCTCATGTTGAGCGCAGGGAATTGCCTGATGCTTTTCCAAAGCAGCGCCGTTATATGCCGCGATGACCGGGAGTTCGTTTTTGTCGCCTCCGGACACAAAAAGCGTGGCTTCTGCCAGACCGTAGCAGGGATAAAAGGCTTCTTTACGGAAACCGCAGACCTGAAAGGCCCGGGCAAAACGCTCCATGGTTTCCGCACGCACCGGCTCGGAACCGTTGAATGCAATTTCCCAACTGCTCAGGTCAAGAGATTCCCGATCTTCCGGCGAGATTTTAGCCACGCAAAAATCATAAGCAAAATTGGGACCGCCGCTGGCAGTTCCTTTGTAGCGGGAAATTGCCTGAAGCCAGCGCAGAGGCTTCTGAAGAAAGGCAACCGGCGACATAATCGTTGCGGGAAAGCCTCTGTAAAGGGGCTGAAGAATGCCGCCGATGAGTCCCATGTCGTGATAAGGCGGCAGCCAGATGACGCCGTGCGCGTTATCCGGATTTCGGAAGGCATTGTGAATCAGCTCGGAATTGCAGAGAAGATTTTCATGGCTCACCATCACGCCTTTGGGATCGCCGGTGGAACCGGATGTATATTGAAGAAAAGCAATGGTATCGCCGTTTATGGAAGGTTTGCGCCAGTCCGAAGCCCCTGCATCGCCTTCAATTTCATCAGTCACAAGCCAGCGAATTTTTTTGCCCCCCGGTATTTTTAAGAAAAAGGGGGAAATCGCCGCAAAAATCGAGGAGACTGTCAGCGAAATGCAGGGACGTGCGCTTTTGATAACGCCCATGATTCTGGGAAGGGTCCGCTCGGGCCGGGAAGGGTGGGGCGGGTATAGCGGCACGGCAATCACACCGGCATAGAGGCATCCGAAAAAAGCAGCAATGTAGTCTAAGCCCGGAGGATAGAGCAGCAAAGCGCGTTCACCGGCAATGCCGAGAGTCTGCAATCGGGCGGCAATCGCCCGCGCGCGGCTGTCCAATTCCTGATATGTTATCCTGCATTCCTCAGTTTCACCGTCTTTCAGAAAAATATAGGCTGTTTTGTCAGAGTGAAGTTCGGCTCTGTAAACCAGAAGGTCAGCCAGATCGGAAATCTTATCAAGAGGTTGCTTATATGAAGTCGGCATATCTTTTTCTCCGGGGATACGGCTTTTAACCGGACAGTTTAAAGTTAAAAGATGAAACACGAAAGTGCGAAAGATACGAAACAGATGAAAATTAAGGATATTTTCGTGCTTTCTCCTTACTTTCGTGTTTTCGTGGTTCTGTTTCTCTTTATATGTCACAAATAAAAAGCAGGGTCAACTGAAATTTTTGCTTGTAAGAAATCATACTTCCGAACTTATCAGCTCACCGGAAGTCTTCAGACCCTGCGACAAAGACGCCGACAGCACAAACATTGAAACAATGCTGTCGAGAAGCAGCATTCCCTTGTGTGAAAGTGCGCAATGATTTTTTTGTATTTTTATCAAACCCCCAGCTTCGAGATTTTGAATCACTTCTCCGAATAAGGCTTTAAAATCTTTATCAAATTTTTTATCAAAGGCATCAATGTCTATGCCTTCGCTTTTCCGCAGACCCAAAAATATCGCCTCTGTGATCTGCTGTTCCTGTGTCAGCGTTTCTCTTTCCGCTACGGGAAGCCTGCCGCTGTTCATAGCCCCGATGTACGCTTTCACAGAACGCAGATTCCAATATCGTTCCGGCGGCAGAAAGGAATGGGCGGAAGGACCGAAGCCGAGATACGGAATATCAGACCAGTATTTCTGATTATGCCGGGACCTTTGGGATGCTGATCTTGCAAAGTTTGAAATTTCATATCGCTCATAGCCGTGATGTGCTAAAAATACCCCTGTCGCTTCAAACAGACCTGCGGCTGCATCTTCGGGAATCGCCTGAATCTGCCCCTTTCGGAGATTTGCTTCCATCGGCGTTCCCTGCTCATACGTCAGCGTATAGCATGAAAGATGGGCGGGCGATAATTCCGCTGCTTTTTGCAAATCAGAAAGCCATGACTTTTCCGACTGTCCCGGAATGCCGTAAATAAAATCAAGTCCGATATTCTCAAAACCGGCTTCCTGCGCTCCTCGGACAGCAAGACATGCCTCCTGCGCGGAATGAATCCGTCCGAGAAAATGCAGATTTTCATCCTGAAATGACTGAACGCCGATGTTGAGGCGATTGATGCCTGAACTGCGATAATCTTTCAGCTTTTGAGATGTTACGGTTCCGGGATTGACTTCTGCGCTGATTTCAGCACCGGGCAGCATTCGGAAATGTTTGTATGCAGCGTTTATGATGCGCTCAATCTCTTCGGCATCAAGCACAGACGGCGTTCCGCCCCCGACATACAGGCTGTCAAAATGGAAATTTATATTTGCTGATACAGTTTCCATTTCACGCAACAGGGATTCAAGAAAGACCTGTCGGAGCGACAAATCCGTTATCGAATAAAAATCGCAGTAAGGACATTTCCGAATGCAGAAAGGAATATGAATATAAATTCCGGAAGGTTCTGTGTTCATAAGCGTCATAAATTTCCCGCAAAGAGCGCAAAGTAAAGCGAGTTTTAAACTCGCTTTACCGGTAACATGTTGGTATCTTTGCGTCTTTGCGAGAGACTTTTCTATTTCTCGCAAAGAGCGCAAAGAACGCAAAGTTTTTATTTATTTCTTTCTTTGCGAACTTTGCGGGCTTTGCGAGAAACTTTTCTCATAATAATTTTCTCGCAAAGGGCGCAAAGAACGCAAAGTAAAGCGAGTTTTAAACTCGCTTTACAGGTAACATCTTGGTATCTTTGTATTCTTTGCGAGAGACTTTTCTCATACCTCATCTCGCAACATCTTATTCAGATGAACCCTTGACAGCAGCATGATAACTGTCGGTATTGTTTTTTTATAATTGGTATCCGCATAAAAATAGACGGTACTCGGCACAAACACGGAAAGACCCGCAGCCAATCCGCCCACAATATCCAAAATCGCTTTTCCGCTCAAGCCCCCGATAGTTGCTGACATAAATTTTACGGCGTGCATCAATCCTGCCGTGCGGGAGACAACTGCCCAGCCGATCCGCGTAAGTACGGAACCGCCGGCAAATCCCAACACGCCGCCGGCTGAAATTGCCAGCAGTCCGAGAACAATGCCCTTTGTAATCACCGAATCCATCACTTCTTTTTTGATTCTGTATTTGATAAGCGTCTTTCGGTTTACGGAAACAACGAGTTTGGCGTTTATCATCCGGCTCATCTCATCTGCAACGCGTTCTTTTTCCGCATTGCTGAGTTTTTCCCACCATTCTTTTGCTTTCAAATCAAAGAGCCGGAGGATTTCTTTTTCAATTTCCTCTTCGCTGTGATCGTCATCCAACTGGTATTTCGTGATACTGTATTTTGACAATTTGTTTGCGACATCAATCAGTATCTGCTTATAGGGAAATTCATGTTCCAGCCTGAAAAAATTGGCAAAACTGTTGGAGGCGCTTTCTCTCAGTTCCGAGCTGAACGCATCCATCAACTGTTCTTTTGAACAGCGTTTATATTTTGCTTCTGTTTTTCCGAGACCGTTTTCCAAAAGAAACAGCAGGTCTGCCTGATCCAATTGTCCCATCAGATAATATAATCTGTCATTTCTCGGCATTCGGTGCCGCCTTTCACCGGCAGGTCGGGCATTTCACGCCCGCCATGCCGCCTGTCAGTAAAACGGGTTTGTCTGTTTTAAGCAGTGCCGTTCTACTTAGTTTTTAAAAATTCGGTATCATACATCAGGCGGAAATCCGCCAAGGTGTCTTTGGGCATCCATCTTTCCATGTATGAACGATACAGCGGTGTCGCTCTTTCTTTCAGCAGAAACGCGTCAATCTTTCTGATGACATTCTGTCCCCATTCGGTTTTGGCGCACAAAGAATGATAGATAATGATTTCAGGACATTCTTTTATCGCAAGAAAGGAGAGTTGCTCCCGCTCCTGAGGTTTGAGAAGGTATTCTGTCATCCAGGGGAGCGTTATGAGATAATCTATCCGCTTCATCAGCAGCATTTGAAGCAGACCCTCCAGCACATTCGTTCCTTTTCGGTAAAAAATATTTGCCTGCGATTTGTATTTGTCAATAATGGCATCCGCTTCTTTGCCGTGAGAAATATTGCTCGTCAGCCCCAGACGCAACGATTTGTCCTGCATCAGTTTTTCCAAAGACACGCTGTCGGAATCTCCGAAAAGCCTGCGATCTTCTTTCCTGACAATAATTTTGTTTTTTGAAAGAAGAATACTCGGAACTGTCGAAAAATAAGCGGCTTTTTCCCGTTCACCGGTTTTTATCATTCCCATCGTGCAGACGCATTTTCCCTGCTCAAAATCAAGCATGGTCCGGTTGATATTTGCCACACTGATTTTATGCTGATATTCGGGGAGATTTTTTATCGCCAGTTCTGTTATTTTATTCAGGATTCCCTCGCCTTTGTTCGGTCCTTCGTTAATGTATATCGGCGGATAGTCAACAATAATCCACTCAATGGTATCTGCTGCAATCAACTGATAAGGGAAAAGCAGCAGGAGTGAAAATGCCGTCATAAACAATTTTATAAAAATGTTCATCAGTTTCTCCTATATTTTTTAAATTAGACATTTTCGGAAATAAAAAAAAGGTTCTCGCGTCTGTTCTCAGCTTTGGCGCAGAGAGCGCAAAGGATGAAAGACATAAAATATCCGGTTCTGCAATTTTCA
>JAIFKL010000282.1 GCA_020049595.1 Desulfobacteraceae bacterium | reverse complement strand
CCAATATTTTCTGAGATTCAGGTTTTCCGTTATTTTTTCAGCATGTTCAAAAATGACCTGATATTCTCCGAAAATAGGCTCAAAAAGTTTATCTTCTTTTTTAACGCCGCTCGTATCAGACAGAGTGATTAGCACCCTGTCTTTTTTAACAAGATTTGCTCCGAGAAAAATGTGGTCTCTGCATAAGTTACATGAAGATTTGCCTTCTTCCTGATTTTCTTTCAGATAAGGCGACTCTGTTGCAGATTTACTCGCCGGTCTTTTACCGCATATTGAGCAAATCGGGTGCCTGAGTTTATCTTCAGTTTCATACTCATATTCCTTTACTCCGAACTGATTCAAATCAATCCTTGAAAATTTCTTTTCATCATTCTTTTGCCCTTTCTTCTCCCACAGTTCTGTAAATTTTTCTGAAACAAAATCATTGCAATTCGCTTCAATACAGGAAATTCCGATAAGCGTTTCACCGTAAGAGATTTTTATCAGCCAATCATTTATCTCATTTTCAATCTGTTGAATATCTTTTCGGGCATTTTGCAGATTCGGCGCTATGACAGTGAAGTTTCCCGCAGCATTCAATATGACAGATGTGCAGGGCAGACCGAATTTTCTGCAAATTTTATCTGCGGCAAGTTCGGACAAAAGCGAAACCGCAAAAGAACGCCCCCGCAGGATTTTGGAACGATATTTCCGGGTATCTCCGTAACCTTTGAAAATGAAATCCTGAATGCCGTAAAAATTGCCGTTTACAATCAGAAATTTCTTGTCATCATAATTTTGAATTTCAGGAATATCTAAGCTATTATTTTTATGATGATAAAGATAGATAGCAGCGGCAAGCGCGGCAGTTGCTTTGGAATGGTCATAAAGGGAAACATCAGGAAGAATTTTACCGGCTCTTGCAGACGGTATGCAGGAGGTATAAATCATCATCAGGCTTTCAAAATGCTCAAACCAGAGTTCAAGGTCGGAATCTTTATGTTTAAGATTTTTCAATCCTTCAATAAAGCCGTCAAAGAGCGTGCTGTATTGCTCATCAGCCTCTTTATCCGTAATTGCCGTTTTTGATTCCGGAAATATATCTTTCGGTGAAACAGGCTTCAGAGGGTAACAATAAGAGAAATTTTCATGCTTATCAAATAATTGTTCAAAAATCGTCAGAAGTCTTGTTTTTTTGTAATCTTTCGGGGAAATCCATTTATTGTATTCATCAAAACCTTTCCGATCCCAGCCGCTGCTTACTCTGTCAGCCATTGCAATAATCCATTGCATAGGAGTTTGCGGATGATGATGCCCTGCGGCAAGGTTGATAAATGCGTCTTCTTCTCCCCAATTCGGATTGTTGAAATAATCCGGCAGAAACTCTTTTTTGTATTCAATAAATGCAGATGTGTAAACAGCATGTTTATGCGTGTGGCGCCCGTCATGAAAAGGAAGATAAAACGCATGATTGTTAAAATACTGTTCTGTTACATCCAAAGCCTCTTTATCGGCAAATTTTCCAATGTCATGAATAAATGCGGCAATTGCAATTTTTAAAGCGGTTTCATCCATATTTCACCTTATGTCTGTGTAAATAAATCTGTATGTTATAACATTTTGATTGTAAATCATACCCTTCATGCTTTTTATTTTTAACGGATGTCGGACTTGAAAGCAAGAGAAATCAGTGCGATATCTCGCTTTTTTTGTTAAGGGCATTAACCGTAGGGGCAGCCCCCTGTGGCTGCCCTTTGTGAAAGGGTAAGCACGGGGGCTTACCCCTACGGAAAATTAAACTGTTTCAAAAGGATGCTTCACAATAATCGTTTCTTCTCTTCCGGGGCTTACGGAAACAATCTGCAAGGGCGTTTCCGTCAGTTCCTCAATGCGGCGGAGATATTTTTTCGCATTTTCGGGAAGTTCTTCCATTTTTCGCAAGCCGGAAATATCTTCAGACCAGCCCGGCAGCGTCTCATATACCGGCTTGCAGGCAGCCAGAATTTTCAGGCTTGCGGGAAAATCATGCAGCATTTTTCCCTGATATTCATAGCCGATACAAATTTTAATATGTTCCAGACCGCCCAGCACATCTAATTTGGTGATGACCAATCCGGTCAGCCCGTTCAGACGCACGGCGTTTCGTAAAATCACGGCATCAAGCCATCCGCAACGGCGTTTTCTGCCCGTAGTCGCGCCGAACTCCGCGCCTTTTTTCTGAATCCTGTCGCCGATGTCATCAAAAAGCTCCGAAGGAAAAGGACCTTCTCCCACCCGCGTGGTGTAAGCTTTTACAATGCCCAGAATGCCCGAAATTTCTTTGGGACCCACGCCGGTGCCGCAGCAGGCATTTCCCGCAACCGTATTCGATGAGGTAACATAAGGATAGGTGCCGTGATCTATGTCGAGATGCGTTCCCTGCGCGCCTTCAAACAGAACATTTTTACCCGCTTTGACAGCAGCGTGAATTTCCACAGAAACATTTGTGACATGCGGGGCAAATCGCGCCGCATATTTGCCGAACTGTTCTATAATCTGATCCGGGTTCACCGTTTCAGTTCCGAGATAGTGTTTGAGATAAAAATTCTTTTCTTCTGCAACTGCTCTGACCTTTTCGCTGAAAACTTCCGGCTCAATCAGATCAATAAAGCGGATT
This sequence comes from Desulfobacteraceae bacterium, assembly GCA_020049595.1. Lineage (GTDB taxonomy): Bacteria > Desulfobacterota > Desulfobacteria > Desulfobacterales > JAIFKL01 > JAIFKL01. Next base: position 3,281 of record JAIFKL010000282.1, on the reverse strand, counting down.
CCCCTTCTGCTGGCTTTATCTTCATAACAGGGACCGATGCCTCGTCCGGTGGTGCCGATTTTTTTATGCCCTTTCATTCCTTCACGGGCAATATCAATCTGATTGTGATAGGGCATAATCAGATGCGCTTTTTCGCTGATTTTCAGATTGTCCGGGCTTACGGAAACGCCTCTGCTGATTAAATAGTCAATTTCATCCAGCAGCACCGCCGGGTCCACGACCATTCCGTTTCCGAGAAGACAGATTTTTTTCTGCAAAATACCCGAAGGCACTAAATGACTGATAAACTGCTCGCCCTTTACGACCATTGTATGCCCTGCGTTGTTTCCGCCCTGAAAGCGCACGACCACATCTGCAAATTCTGCCAGAAGGTCCACAATCTTGCCTTTGCCTTCATCTCCCCACTGGGTTCCGACAATAATTATATTTGACACGTATTTCTCCTTATAATACAGGATTGTACAGGATTAACAGGATTTGCAGGATTTAAGACGCTTATCCTGCATAATCCTGCATAATCCTGCATAATCCTGTTAATCCTGTTAATCCTGTATAATCCTGTACAATCCTGTACGTTTAGCCCGAAAAAAATTCTGAATCAGGATTCTGCATTCTGACTCGCACACACCCCGAATAATCTCCGGATGATGATTGAGACGGCTGTCATCCGGCAAATCATACAAAGAACCGGCGGCACCCCATTTGGGGTCTGCCGCGCCGAAAACCACCCTTGACACTCTGGCATGAATCGCCGCGCCCATGCACATGATACAAGGCTCAATGGTAACATAGAGCGTTGTATTTAACAATCTGTAATTCCCAATTTTTTGACAAGCTTTCCGCAAAGCCAGAATTTCGGCATGTGCCGTGGGATCAGACAGGGAAATGACCTGATTGAAGGCTGCTGACAGGATTTCCCCGTTTTCATCCGCCAGCACCGCGCCCACAGGCACTTCCTGAAGTTCCCCGGCTTTCTGCGCTTCCGCCAATGCCAATTTCATCAGGTTTATGTGATTTTCATGTATCATTTTGAATTTGTTTATTTCCGAGTTTTAAACAAAATAGGAGTTACGCAGTCGGATTTTTCTTTATCTGAAAAATGAACCGCAAAGGGCGCAAAGTTTTAAAATATATCTTTGCGCAACTTTGCGATTTACTTTGCGAAACTTTGCGGTTAAAAAAAAGCAGGATTCAACTGCTTAACTCCTACAAAAAATATTTTCAAGTTACCGTTGACATGCTCCCCGCAATAGCTTATACAGCAAGGAAACTTTTATGCGCCCGTAGCTCAGTTGGATAGAGCGTCGGACTTCGAATCCGCAGGCCGCAGGTTCAATTCCTGCCGGGCGTACTTATTATTGTATAAACACAAGGGTTAGCTCCTTCCGGCTAATCCTTTTTTTGTTTTTATGCACCGTTCTTTTTGACAAAGCGGCTGTTTTTTTTTATAGTTGAAAAATTGAAGTTTTTATTCACGAAGGAACACAGGGGGCTGCGATAGAAACCGAGCTTCTCACAGTATTATAACCCTTGTGAAACCTTTGCGCCCTTTGCGGGTAAAAAAAGTTGCACATCACATTAATTTATATTTACAATTTCTGTCAACAAGAACCTATCACAATTGAAAAACAGGCATTATTATTATGGATCAGTCACAGTCGGCGCATAACAAACGCAGGTTTCAGAGAATTGACAAAAAAATTCCCGTAGAAGTGAACCGGCTCTGTTATCCCCTGCCACTGGATCCCGGGGAAAGCTGTGTTTGTAAAAATATCAGCGCCGGGGGTGTATGTTTTACCATTTCAAATTCTTATGAACCCGGTGCCGTGCTGAGTCTGAAAATCAGCATCCCCGGATGGCAGGGATATAAAAAACCCTTTTCTTTTCTGGTGGATATAGCTTCGGAATCCCCGCTGACCGCTATCGGCGAAGTGGTCTGGTGCCGGCAGCATTCAGAATCTTCCGACTATGAAATCGGAATTAAATTTTTGAATATATACGAAGACGATTACCGTGCATTAATAAAATATCTGGAAGCGCAGACAGCGCAGGCATCCTGTGATGCGAATTTATAAACAAGATGCAATCTTGTTTTACTTTTTAATGTGATAGGAGTTACGCAGTTCAGACCTCTCCCCCGGCCCCCTCTCCGAAGGAGAGGGGTGAGGTGGGCGTACAGCGGTGAAATTCAACTGCGTAACTCATATCTATAAACAAGATGCAATCTTGTTTTACTTTTGAACTGGAAGCGCAGACAGCGCAGGCATCCTGTGATGCGAATTTATAAACAAGATGCAATCTTGTTTTACTTTTGAATGTGAAACGAATATGAAACAGAAAATAAAAAAAATAATCCTTCAGGCAGCGGCAGACGCGCACAAAAGCGGCGTGCTGCCTTCGGCGATTTTTCCCCCTGCGGATGTTGAAACTCCCAAAATTGAGGCGCACGGGGATTTTTCAAGCAACATCGCAATGGTTATGGCATCGGCTCAGAAAATGCCGCCCCGTAAAATTGCCCAAGCGATTCTCAGCCATTTGAAAGACCCGGAAAATCTCATTGCCAAAACAGAAATTGCGGGCCCCGGTTTTATCAATTTTTTTATCGCCATATCCGCATGGTATCCTGTTCTGAATGAGATACACGAAGCTGATTGCAGATACGGGGCTTCAGGCATGGGAAACGGGAAAAAAATTCAGGTGGAATTTGTAAGCGCAAATCCCACAGGACCCTTGCATGTGGGACACGGCCGCGGGGCAGCCGTAGGGGACAGCGTGGCAAATATTCTTTCCTTCTGCGGATATGAGGTGCAACGGGAATACTACATCAATGATTCGGGGCGGCAGATAAATACGCTGGGGCGTTCCGTGTTTCTGCGCTACAAAGAACTTTTCAGACAGAAAACGGATTTTCCCGAAGATTGTTATCAGGGCGATTATATTCGGGATATTGCCGCAAACGTCCGGGAACAGAAAGGCGATGCGCTGCTTGCTTTGGAAGAAAATCAGGCAATTTCCCATTGCGCCCGATTTGCCGCAGACGATATTCTGGCGGGCATTCGGCAGGATTTGTCGGATTTCGGCGTCAGCTTTGACCGCTGGTACAGCGAACAGAGCCTTTTTGACGCCGGTGTCGTCACGGCAGTCATTGAGGAATTTCGCAAGCGTGAGACAATCTATGAGAAAGACGGCGCGCTGTGGTTCAAAACTTCTGATTACGGCGATGAAAAAGACCGGGTGGTGGTGCGGAGCAACGGGCAGACCACCTATTTTGCCTCTGACAT
>JAIFKL010000353.1 GCA_020049595.1 Desulfobacteraceae bacterium | reverse complement strand
GATGAATTTTAGTCTGACAATAGATTTTGAACAGTTGAAATCACTGATAACTCAGTGCGGAATTGAAGAAAAAACTGAGATTGTCAGGATGCTGGAAAAAGACACTTTCCCGCTTCGTTTAAATCAGTTTTTGAGTAAAATCAGGACAGATGATCTGAGTTTGGAAGAAATTACCGCTGAAGTGGAAGCCGTCAGAAAAAAAAGATACAGTGAAAAAAGATAATATCAGAGTGGTGATAGATACAAATATCCGGATCGGTTTTCTAATCGGAAAAATGCTTTCCGATTTGTCCGAAGCTGTAATAAACGATAACATCAGAATACTCTTCAGTGAAGAACTTTTTGAGGAACTCATTGAAGTTCTTCAACGACCTAAATTTAAAAAATATTTTTCTCTTGAGAATATAGCGGAACTGATTTCCCTTCTTGATCTTAAAACAGAGAAGATTGAAATTACAGAATACTTCGCAGACTGCCGTGATCCGAAAGACAATTTTCTCTTGGAGTTGTGTGTGTCCGGCAGTGCTGATTATCTGATTACAGGCGATGATGACTTATTAGCCTTAAATCCGTTTCACGGTGTAAAAATCATCAATTATCGTCTGTTCCGGGAGATTTTACAAAATTTAATCTGACATATCGTAAAAAAATATAACAGCGGCTGAACCCGCAGTTGCAACCGTACAGGCTTGCCGCTCCTGTGAATGAATATTCAGCTATACTACGCCCGCCGCCGCATATTTTACAGGTCAGGCTTTAAAGGATCGGTGTTTTTTTCAGGCATAAAAATTCAGGAGAAAGAAAATAATGAATATGCCTCAGTTGCAGTCGGCAGTAAAAAAATTGTCAAGAAGCGATAAATTCCGTCTGGTTCAGTTCATTCTTTACGAACTGGCTGAAGAAGAATCTTCCTCCCTGCTGAAAAACGGCAAAGAATATCCGGTCTGGTCTCCTTATAATGCCCATGAAGCCGCCGAAACATTGTTAGATGAACTGGATAAGCACAGACTGACTCACGATGAAAAATAAAACACAGCGGTTTCCCTTTTCTGAAACACAGGTAAGAGGCGGTCTGGCCTACTTGCCGCTGAGACTGAGCCGGGAGAGCAATTCGGCGGAGATGTCGGGACTTTTGGATACAGGCGCAAGCGTCAGTGTGCTGCCGTACAGAGTCGGAAAAGAACTGGGGGCTGTATGGGAACGCCAGACTGTAAAACTCAGCCTGACAGGAAATCTGGCTCAGTTTGAAGCGCGTGCAATTATTTTATCTGCCGAAATCGGTCAGTTTTCTCCTGTTGATTTGGCGTTTGCATGGACACGGAACGAAAATGTTCCCGTAATTCTCGGACAGGTGAACTTCTTTTTGGAGTTTGATATCTGCTTTTTTGCTTCTGAAATGTTTTTTGAAATAAGCCGGAAGAGAAAAAGGAAAACAAAAGCCTAAGCCGTGATTCCGGGGGATAAAGTGTTTCCGGGCGGCGTGCGGTATTTTCACTTCCCTGTTTGCGCTGAATACCTCGTCATAGCCCCCGTTGCAACCGTACAGGCTTGCCGCTCCGGTGAATGAATCTTCAGCCGAACCTGCCCGCCGCTGAATTCAGGCGCAAAAGGATTTCGCCGGTGTCGCTCCGCCTTCTACGGCGGCGCTCCTGTCGTTATCTTTGAAGCTGATATAACTATAACCAATTATAATCGTATAAAAAATAAATCATATAGCAGAGAGGTTGTTTATGCCGCAGATGACGATTGATCTGTCAGTGAATAATATTGCTCGGATAATTCAGTCCATGAGCAGTCAGGAGATTGAAACGCTTTATCTCTTACTGACTGAAGAAGGAAAAGAACTGATTAAGCGGAAGAAAGACTCGGATTCCAAAAGCGTAAAGTTTATGACACGGGAAGAAGTCTTCGATGTATAAAGACGAATATCATCCGCAAGTCAGGAAAGATTTGAAAAAACTTGAACCCAAGCTGCGCCAGATCATAAAAACCGAATATATTCCGGAAATTCTTTCAGCGCCGCAGAAAGGAGAATCGCTTGTCGGCGATCTGAGGGATATTCGTTCTTATCATTTTGCGTATGCGAAACAGGACTATCGGATTGCATATATTGTTCAGGAAGAAATAAAGACAGTATCCGTGCTGATGATCGGAAAACGTGGGGATTTTTACAAACTCCTGAAAAGAAGAATATGAGATAACAGGGCGATGAATCGTTGTCGTTATAAAATGTTTCCGTGCGGCTTACGGTGTTTCACTTCCCGGCTTGCGCTGAATACCCGTCCCAACCCGTTGCAAGCGGACAGGCTGCTGCTCCGGTGAATGAATTATTCACCGAATCTGCTGCTCAAGCGGACAGTTATGCACAAGCCCGCCTTATTACCCACGAGAAAAGATCAGAGATTTTCGGAGATACGATATGAAAAGATTGAAACAGGTTCAGCAGAGCGTTTTAGCCCTTTCAGATAATGAATTCAGAGAACTTTACAGGTGGAACACAGAATTGGACCATAAGAAATGGGACAAGGAAATTGAGAAAGACTCAGAGAGCGGCTTACTTGATGAGTTGGCAGATCAGGCGGTTGCCGATTACCACAAAGGGCTGTCGAAAAGGCTTTAATGTATCATACTTCTCCGAGTTTCCGGAAATACTATAACGCTCTTCCTGAAGGAATACAGATACAGGCTGATAAAAATTTTAAACTGCTGAAAGAAAATCCCGCTCATCCCTCTCTTCATTTCAAAAAGATCGGAAAATATCGGTCAGTTCGTGTCAGTCTGGAATACAGAGATTTGGGAACGGATATTCAAGACGGCATCCTATGGTTTTGGATCGGAACGCATTCGGAATATGAAAGGCTTATTTATCAGCAAAAAAAGCAGCCGAAATAATAAAATATCATTGCAGCGGCCAGGCTGTTAAAAGCATAATATTCTCTATATCAGAGACAAAGAGTTAACAATATGAAAATTATAGATATTGAAAAAGAAAAAATCGGGCTGACCCGGATTTTCAATTTTGCCCGCAAAGAATCCGTTTTACTGCTGGCAGATGGTGAGGAGTTTATACTCAGTCGTGCGGATGATTTTGAGGCAGAAGTGGAAGCTGTCCGTAACAGTGCCGGTTTTCAGTCCTTTTTAGACAGCCGGATGAAATGCAGAACCAGATTTCCTATTGAAGATATTGAAAAAGAAGTTGAAGATGAGTTAAAAGCCGAATCAGAAATTGTGCATCAGCATAAGGCAGAATAAAAAACAGGAGTTAAGCCCTCATCATCTCCGCAAGCGGACAGGCTGCTGCTCCGGTGAATGGATATTCAGCCGAACCTGTCAGCCGCCGAAATGAGAGTTCCGTCAATACGGAGGAAAAGTATGATGAATTTTAGTCTGACAATAGATTTTGAACAGTTGAAATCACTGGCTCCGTTTAAATCAGTTTTTGACTAAAATCAGGACAGATGATTTGACTTTGAAAGAAATTACCGCTGAAGAGGAAGCTGTCAGAGAAAAAAGATAGTATCAGAGTGGTGATATAGTAAAACAATTTTGGTTTTTTATGGTATAAAAATTGAGTAGTTAAGAAAACAATGACTTGCCGGCTCTGTTTTGCCGAACTGCACGGCAGAAAGTATGCGTTTTTCAACCTGACCGGCAATGCAGAATCCGTGCCGTAAAAAACCAGATATGGATCAGTATATAACTATAATAAGGAGGTAAAGAATGAGAGATATGATCTGCCCCCGATTGCTCAACCGCTCAATATAGCTTGTTTTTCCGCTGGCACGCCGGCAAATTCTCCTGTTAAGACATTAATTTAAAACCATATCATATAGTTATTATCTATGCTGCCTGCAAATGACCGCAATTCATCGCTCTCAATCATGAGACAAATTTTTCATTTATAGTAATCCAATTTTGATTTTTTACGGCATATTTTCTGCATATATGTCGTATTCCGCTTTCATACCGATTCGCTTTCAAAGATCGGTCTTTTCAGATCGTAAAGCGCCCCGGCTGAAAACACCCGGCTAAAAATAGATAAACCGCTTAAACCGCCTGAAAAGCGCCCGGCTAAAATCAGATACGGAGAACACCGTTTTTGACAGCGAATTGGTATCAGATATCTGTCTGTGTATGTCTGTGTGCGTCTGCGGCAAAAAAACAAAAGCGGATCAGTATAACAGCCGTTTCCGATTTTTTTCCTGCTTTACTTCAGACTGCCAATTTGCATAACAGCGCAGGTTTTAAACCCGCTTTACTTACTGCTAACGTGAGTTCGATGCAAGCCTGCGTTTCCCCTTTTGTAAAGGGTGATTAAATATTATTTTCAACATGTTACATAGAAATTCATCCTCTTTAAAAAAGGGGGGCGGAAAACATGCTGATCTGATTCATTAATTTTTTATGTCGGACTCGCGTTACTGTATTGTCATTTTTTTTGAAAAAAGGGCTTGACAGGGTTTGTAAACAAGACTATATTTCAAATCAGTAATACATTGATATGAAAACCTGCTGAATAAATTTAATGCGGTTTAATTTGTAACTATCAAATAAAATTTGATTATTTTATAGTTCTTTTGTAAAGAAAGGAGAATTGTTTTATTGCCGGATATATTCTGTAAATAGGAATATAGAAATATTTATGCGTGCGGTGCTTAAAATGAGAAAAGGAGATAAGATGAAAGAACGAACAAAACTTTTGATTCTGATAGCGGTTTATGCAGTCTGTTACTTTGTGCGGTGGGATGATCCCATTATCCGGCAATCCGGTCTGGAAGCATTTATGATGCTTAGGGAATATGCCCGTGAACATGTGCTGACATGCCTTGTCCCCGCGTTTTTCATCGCGGGCGCGATTGCGGTTTTTGTCTCACAGGCGTCGGTGCTGAAGTATTTCGGCCCCCAGGCAAAAAAAGTTCTCGCGTATTCGGTGGCGTCTGTTTCTGGAACAGTGCTGGCAGTCTGCTCGTGTACGGTGCTGCCGCTGTTTGCAGGCATATATGTCCGCGGCGCGGGCATCGGTCCGGCAACCGCATTTCTGTACTCGGGACCTGCCATCAATGTGCTGGCAATTACGCTTACGGCAAAAATTTTGGGATGGAAATTGGGACTGGCGCGGGCAGTCGGTGCCATCTTATTTTCGATTCTCACAGGACTGCTCATGGCTTTTATTTTCCGCAAAGACGACGCGGCTCGTAGCGCCGGTCAAATCTATATGCCGGATGAGGAAGGCAAAACCCGGACGCTCCTACAGGATTCGTTTTATCTGCTGACAATGGTGCTGATTCTGATTTTTGCGGCTTTTGCCAGACCTGCCGAGGGTTCATCCGGGCTTTGGCCCGCCATCTTTGCGGCAAAATGGTATATCACTGCTTTACTCCTCATTATTCTTGCTTTTATGCTCAAGACATGGTTCAGCAAAGAGGAATGTCTCACTTGGGTAGACGCGACATGGGGATTTATGAAGCAGGTTTTTCCGCTGCTGGGCGCGGGCGTTTTAGTTGCGGGTTTTATGCTGGGAAGACCCGGACATCCCGCGCTGATACCCGAACATTATATTGCTCAATTGGTCGGCGGAAATTCGCTGGAAGCCAATCTGTTCGCGGCGCTTTCCGGAGCGCTGATGTATTTTGCCACGCTGACAGAAGTGCCGATTCTTCAGGGTCTTATCGGTTCAGGCATGGGAGAGGGGCCTGCGCTCGCTTTGCTGCTGGCGGGTCCCGCGTTGTCGCTCCCGAGTATGCTGGTTCTTGTCGGTATCATGGGCGTGAAGAAAACCTTTGCTTTTTGCTGCATTATCGTCGTATTGTCCACCATTGCCGGTATGGGCTACGGCTGGATAGCGGGGTAAAAAAAGTAGAGACGCACGGCCGTGCGTCTCTACGGCATTTAAACCGCTCTGATTTTATAAACCTGATTGGAATGAGGATCAATGATGTGAACACCGCAGGCAATGCAGGGATCAAAAGAATGAACCGTCCGCAACACCTCCAGCGGACGTTTCGGGTCCGCAACCGGCGTTCCGATCAGTGCTTCTTCCACGGGACCGAGGTTCCCTTTCTCGTCCCGGGGACCGAGATTCCATGTCGAAGGCACAACATACTGATAATTCTTAATCTTTTTGTTCTCAATCTCAATCCAGTGTCCCAGCGCACCGCGAGGAACATCATTCAGTCCGTAACCCATGGCCTTGTCCGGCATTGTATAAGGCTGGCAGGTATTTATATCCCCTTTTTTCAGATTTTCAACCAATTGCGTTATCCATGTCTCCATTGCATTGCCGATGACAAGCGTTTCAATGGCTCTGGCTGCGGTTCTGCCGAGAGTTGAGAAAAGCGCAGTTGCGGGAATATCCAATTTTTTGAGTACGCTGTCAACAACGTCCTTTACTTCTTTCTTCTCTTTTGAATATGCCACCAGCACTCTTGACAAGGGACCCACTTCGCAGGCTTCGCCGTCATAGCGCGGGGCTTTCATCCAAGAATATTTGCCGTCATCAGGCTTGTAATCGCCGTGCTGGGGCTTGGTCTCGCCTTTGAAGGGATGCTTTGCCTCGCCGGCTTCATACCATGCACGGGCAATATGCTCGGTCACTTTTTCCTGCTCCGCCATTTTGACATCTTTCAGGTTCCGCTTCATGATAACGCCTCGGGGCATGAAAAGGCTTTCCGGTTCTTTGTCGCTTTCAGGCATGTCGCCCCAGCACAGGAAATTGCTCGTTCCGCCGATGCCGCCCCAGTCTTTGTAAAAAGACGCGACTGCCAGCACATCAGGAATATAAACATTTTTGACAAAATTCTGGGTTTCTTTCCAAATCTGCTGAAATTCCGCGATGCGGTCCGGGGTGAGGTCTCTGACACAGGTGATGCCGCCGACCACAAGGCTCTGTATATGCGGATTTTTTCCGCCGAAGATCGCGTGCATTCTCGCGGTTCTCGCCTGAAGCCGAAGCGCTTCGATGTAATGCGCGGTTGCCATGAGATTTGCCTCGGGGGGCAGCATGTATGCCGGATGTCCCCAATAAGCATTGTTCAGAGGACCGAGCTGACCGCTCTCGACAAAGGTTTTCAGACGGTTCTGAACATCTTTGAAATAAGCCGCGCCGCCTCCGGGCGCATTGCTGACATTATCCGCAAGCGCGGCAGTTTTCACGGGATCGGCTTTTGTCACAGCGCTCACCACATCCACCCAGTCCAGCGCATGGAGATGATAAAAATGGACGATGTGGTCATGCTGAAACTGTACGCCGTGAAGGAGGTTCCGCAAAATCCGGGCGTTATCGGGAATTTTCAGATTCATCGCGTTTTCTACAGCTCTGATCGAAGACAGTGCGTGAACATAGGTGCAGACGCCGCAGGAACGCTGAACAAAATGAGCGGCGTCCCGGGGATCGCGTCCCTGAAGGATGATTTCAATGCCTCTGAACATCTGCCCTGAACTCCAGGCGTTTTTGACTTTGCCGCCCTCGACCTCTACTTCAATCCGCAGATGTCCCTCTATTCTGGTAATCGGGTCTATTGTTATTCTGTTTCCCATTGTTTTTATCTCCTCTTTGAAACACAATGAACCACGAAAGCGCGAAAGAAACGAAACACACGAAAAATATGAAATTTCGAGTGCTTCAAAAATTTCGTGTTTTTCGTGTTCCAAATTTCGTGATCTTCATAAGTTTCGTGTTTTCGTGGTTACAATTCCTGATAAAACGGCGTCATTTTATCCCAGAAATCCGGTTCGCTGCATCCGATACAGGGGTGACCGGCTTCCACGGGCCAGCTTGTTCCGTCATTGAATTTTGCAATGGGACAGTTGTTGTAGGTTTCAGGTCCACGGCATCCCACTTTGTAAAGACAGTAACCCATTGCCGCCTCTTCCGAGCCGAACTGAGTGACAAATTCCTCATTTTCAAAATGAGACCTTCTGGGGCACTGGTCGTGGATGGTTTTGCCGTAAGCAAACAGGGGTCTGCCGAGATTGTCAAGTGTCGGAAGTTTTCCGAAGAGGAGATAATTGACCACGGTTCCGACAAAATTGACCGGGTTGGGCGGACATCCCGGAATATTGACAGTTTTCATGCCCAGCGCATCGCCCACGCCTTTATAGCCCCCGGGATTGGGTTTGGCAGCCTGCACGCCCCCGAAACTTGAACAGGTGCCGATGCAGACCACCGCGGCAGCTTTGGGGCAGACATCTTTTGCAATTTCCAGAAAGGTCCGTCCGGCGATTTTTCCGTAAGCGCCGTCAAAAGCTGTTGCAACCGCGCCCTCGACAACGCAGATAAATTTTCCGTTGTATTTTTTGATCGCCTCCTGAAGATTTTCTTCTGCCTGCGTTCCGGCTGCTGCCATGATGGTTTCATGATATTCTACGGAAAGAATTTCAAATATCAGATCATCAGGGTAAGGGTAGGCGGAGCGGAGGAGGGCTTCCGAGCATCCGGTGCATTCTGCAAAATTAAGCCATACCACGGGCGGGCGCTGCGCCGGCGCGGCAAAAACTTCCGCCACCTTGGGGATATAAGATGCGGAAAGACCCATCGTTGCTGTCAGAAAGGTGCAATACTTAATAAAGCCTCTTCTTGAGACCCCTTTCATTTCCAACTTCTCGTAAAAATTCATTTTTTCATTTTCCATGTACACCTCCGTTGATGTGATTAAGAGTGTTTTCTTTAAATGGAAATTAAAAACTATATTATATTCATTTTTTAGAGAAGTAAAGAATAAATTTCATTTTCTTTTGGATTACAGGATTTTTCGCAAAAGTGCGGAGATTATAAACAGATTAAGTAGGTTCGGGGAAGGCAGTGGGCTACGGGAAATCAGAATCACAATTCGGACTTTATCCCCGAAATAAATTTCGGGGCTGAAAGCTCAAGCCTGCTGAAGCAGGCTGGTGTTTCAGAAACAGCACGCTTCAGCGTGCTTCCGCTTTCAGGCGGGGGATTTATCCCCCGCTGTTTTATCCCCCGCCGCATTATCCCCGAAATAAATTTCGGGGCTGAAAGCTCAAGCCTGCTGAAGCAGGCTGTCCGGCATACACAGCACGCTTCAGCGTGCTTGCGCTTTCAGGCGTGGGATTTATCCCCCGCATCCTGTGTTCCGAAAAACCGTGTCATCACCGAACACGTCATCTCCGGCATAAAGCGTCTCCGCATCGTCAGAGATGTGTTCCGAAACACGGAAGAAGGTTTCGGCGACCTTGTTATGGAAATCGCCTGCGGACTGCATAATCTGAGAGCGTGCCCGGAATTCATAAGCCATGAACCGGGATCTGATTATCAACGACAATCTTGCAGTTCCGGTGATTGCAGGCTTGTTTATGACATATCTTTATCCTTTTTTCG
>JAIFKL010000366.1 GCA_020049595.1 Desulfobacteraceae bacterium | reverse complement strand
CTGATTTTACCCGTCAATTTAAACTTGACAAAGCACTACATGCTACATGCTGGGATTTTGGAGATTAACGGGATTATCGGGATTTCAGAAATCCTCTCAATCCTGTATAATCCTGTATAATCCTGTTCAGATCTTTTTGTAAAGCCTGTCATCATCGGGAATTGCGCCTTTGATCCGGCATATCTCTCCTGCAAATCCGCTCGCACGTTCCACGATAAGCTGCGGATCCCATTTGGATAAATATCCGGCTGCCAATATCGCTGAATATGCGTCCCCCGCGCCCACCGTATCCGCAATATCTGCATTGTCTTCCCGAATGTGAACAGAATATGTTTTCCGAGGCGTAAACAGCGTGCTTCCGGATTTTCCTTTTGTCAGGCTGACCCACTCGACAGCCAGTTTGTCCATCAGATAGCCTGCAAGTTCGGCATCTTCGCCGATGATGCCGAATATTTTTTTCAGTATTTCCGATTCTTCCTGATTCAACTTGAGAATATCGCAATGGGCAAGCGAGGCTTTTATCACATCTTCGCTGTAGCAGCCCGGACGCAGATTCATATCATAAAAGCATTTGGTTTCGGGCTTTCTGTTTCCGAGAATCCTCATGAGTGTTTCAGAGCCTTTCCGACTCCGCTGAATCAGGGTCCCGTAATAAATCATCTCAATATTTTCATTAAATGCGCTTTCCATTCCGCTGTATCTGAGATAATCAAATGCAGCATCTTTGACAATATTGAAACAGGGAACCCCTTCCGCATTCAGTTCACACGCGGCATAACCGGTCTTATGCTTTGTGTCTGTCTGAATGAATTTGAGATCAAAGCCTTTTTTTTTCAGCAGATTCAATATCAGATTTCCGTTTTCGTCATTTCCGACTCTGGTGACAAAAATAACCGGCAAGCCCAGCGATTTCAGATGAAATGCAAAATTAAAAGGAGCCCCGCCGGGTCTTTTGCCATCCGGAAAGATGTCAAGCAATATTTCACCGATTGCCAGTATCATGAGATAGTTCCTTTCTGTTTTTGCGGATCAGAGATCAGAGGGCGGCGAGCGTCTGCCCTTCAGAATCAAATGAACCGGGTACCGGCATTATTCTTTATTTTCAAGTATTTTTTTTAAAAATGTGCCTTTAGCCCGTTCCAATTTCAGAAACGCCAACTGAAAACCGTATCCGGATTCTGAAAGCTGTTTTTCGGAAGTCACAAGCAATGTATTGGCGTCCATGACATCCACGCTGTCGGCAAGCCCGTACTGAAACTGCTTGGTCACTGCATTGTAATTTTCTTTTGCAAATTCCAACTGATCTGCAAGAGATTTGAGAATGCTCTGATGCGTCATCAGTTCAAGATAAACCTGTTCGATTTGAACGGCTATCTGCTTTGACAGATTTTCAAGAGAAAGCCGCACCTGCTCCTTCTGTTCAAGACTTTCTCTGACGCCTGCCTCCCGCAGCCCTCCGTCAAACAGGGAAAAACTGAGTTTCAATCCCAAAGACATGCTGTCTTTATGGGGAGATGACGGATCCTGATCCATTTTCAGATATGTTCCCTCCACGCTGACAGCGGGCCAGTACGCGCCCCGGGAAATTTCAACCATGTTATCGGAGACTTTTTCCTGCATCTGCAACGATTTTATCTCAGCGCGATTCGCCAAGGCTTCTGCTTTCAATGCCTCCAAATCAGTATCAGCCAAAAAATGTTCTTTTGCGCCCGGTTCTCTGATCTCATACAAGCCGGGCAGTCCGACAATCCTTGAAAGAACTGTCTTTGCAAGCTTCAGATTGTTCTTTGCGCTGATCAGACCGGTTCGGGATTGCGAAAGTTCTGCTTCGGCTCTGTAAAGCGCGGTTTTTGCAACTTCCTCAAGCCGGAGCCGGGCAGATACGGACTGCCGGTGCTTTTCCAGCCGTTCCACATTTGCCTGTGCAATTTCAACAGCTTTCATGCTTTTCAGCACGTCATAGTAAGCCGATGCAAGCCGGAACAGATAGTCCTCTTTCACCGAAAAAAGATCATACTTATTTTTCTCAATATTATTTTCCGCCATCCTGAAGGCAGTCAGTTCTTTGCCGTTCAGGGTGAAACTCTGACTGGCTTTCAGCCCGTAAGATACTGCCCATTCCGGCTGAAACAGCGCATCGTCAAAACTCTTTTTTTCCGTGTATCTGGTATAATCTCCGAAAGCATAAACACCGGGGATTAAAACTGAAAAGGCTTTTTCTTTGGTTATCTCGGCAATGGAAAGGCTTTTTTCGGAAATCCTGATTTCTTCCGAAGTTTTCAGCGCAATGCCGTAAAGATCGGAAAGGGAATAGGTTCTGCCCTCAGATAAAACACCGCCTCCCTCTGCCGCAAAAAGACAGGGATTCCAAGACAGAGAAAGAATAAATATCAATATAACTGTCTTTATTTTATGAAAATAAAACATAAACTGAAAATACCTTTCTTTGAAATTAGCAAAAAATGATTCAGGCTGAATATCATGTATGAGGTTATTTTGCAACAACTCTGATCTGTTGTTGTTGCATTTTCTGTTCTCGTGATTAAGATTCAGGCATGAAGCGTAAATTAAGCATTTTTTCTTTGATTATGCGGCAAAAAATTAGTATATTATGAGTTATACAGTTGAATTTCAGCTCTGTACGCCGGCTGCCCGCAGAAACCCCACCCCCGGCCCCTCCCCGAAGAGGAGAGACACCCCCTCTCCTTCGGAGAGGGGGCAGGGGGGTGAGGTCGGGGTGAGGTCTGGATTTACGAATATCCGGAATGTAAAACGATTTTGCAAATCGTTTCGGAGAGTTATAAACGATTTATAAAATCGTTTTACGGCTGATTTGCAAAAGTGCAGATTATGCAGGCGGACGAGCGATTGATGTCATTTCAAGCTTGACAGTGGTGTAGAAGCAACGATTCAGAAACTGAGTTTTTTGAAAAAACTCAGTTTTTTCAGAATGCAGTCACCGCTTTTGCACCGCTACCAAAAAGTATATGAAGGATACCGGAAACAAGTGACAGATTTTTGGAGAAACAAATGAAATATATGCTTGCCATATCAAAAGAAACGGAAACTTTCCGTTTGATTCATTCCTGTTTTCGTTCAGAATACGGAGTGGATAAAGCATTTGCCAAAGACCCCGCGCTGGAAATGCTCCGAAAAAGACGTTATGATTTTGTTTTTATTGATCTGGAAATCCTTCGGGGATCAAACTCGGAAAACGGCTACAAAGCATCATTGCAGCCTTTCTGGCATGTAAACCCCTCTCTTGAGATCATCATTATGTCCTCTCCGGAAAGAATCAGAGAGGCGGTCATGGCTGTGAAAGCCGGCGCGAGCAATTATCTGACATATCCCATCAATACGGATGAAGCAAAATATCTGATTGAAAATATTTATCAAACAGCAATTCTGCAATCTGAACTGGATTATCTCAGGGGCAGGTTCTGGGATTCGGAATCTTTGGATATTGTGCAAACCCGAAGTCCTGTCATGAAAAAGGTCTTTGACAATATCCGCTCGGTCGCGCCCACCAAAAGCACCGTGCTGCTCGTCGGCGAAACCGGAACCGGAAAAGGCGTTCTGGCAAAGCTGATTCACCGGCACAGCAACCGCCGGGAATCTCAGTTTATCAGCGTCCATTGCGGCGCCATACCGGACACGCTTTTGGAAAGCGAACTCTTCGGGCATGAAAAAGGCGCGTTTACCGGCGCAGTCCGAAGAAAATTGGGCAAATTTGAGATCGCCAATGAAGGGACAATTTTTCTGGATGAAATCGGAACCGTTACCCCCGCCGCGCAGATAAAATTGTTGCAGGTATTGCAGGACGGCACTTTTCACAGGGTCGGCGGCGAAGAGATGATTGAGACCAATGTCAGGGTGATTGCCGCGACCAATTCCAACCTGACAGAAATGTGTGAAAAAGGCGAATTCAGAAAAGACCTTTTCTACCGTCTGAATGTTTTTCCTGTTGACATTCCTTCTCTTGCGGAGCGCATAGACGATATTCCCCTTTTTGCGGAAGCATTCCTGAAAAAGCTCAACAAATTTTATCCCAAAGAAATTCATGATGTTGATCCCCTTGTTTTAGAAGCGTTTAAGCAGTATTTATGGCCCGGGAATATCAGAGAACTGGAAAATCTTATGGAGCGGGCATATATACTGGAAAATTCGCCCATGCTGACGCCGGAAAGTTTTCCCAAAGAACTGTTTCAGCCTGATGCGGTTTCAGCCTGTGTGACAATGGATTTTTCCGTTCCCCTGACCCAGGCAAGAAAAAAAGCTGTGGAAGATATTGAAAAGCGGTATCTGAAAGAGCTTCTTATTCGGAACAAGGGAAAAATGAACAAATCGGCCCAGGAAGCGGCAATCAGCACCCGGCAGTTGCATAAATTGTTAAAAAAATACGATATTCATAAGGAAGATTTTAAATGAACAGTTTGAGCGCGGAGGCGGAGTATCTTCAAACTTTTTTATTTTCCCGATTTTCGGATTAATTACATGACTTTATTAAATAAAGACTGATTTTTGACCTGAAAGGGGGTTAAAGAAGACGGAAACTCTCTGAAATTCTTCTGGATTACGGCGACAGAGTTCGAGAGGTCAGAGGAAAGCATCCGGCTTCCGGGGTGCAAAAACTGCATTTTTGCATTCCGTATGATTATTCTTTCCACCGTCACAATCTGCGCTTTCCGAATTTTCTGTAAAACGCCAAAGCTTAAAACAGACGCAGAAAAATTTTATAGCAGATGGCAAAGCCGCTTATTGCCAAATTGCCAAATGAATCCTATTGACCTTTTTCTGTTTTTATGAAAATCCTCGTTACGAGGATATGCCTCGTAACACAGGCAATTTTTTCTTGTTACGAGGCATATCCTCGCTTTTATCGGGTGTCAGCGAGATCGGAGGGGATATATGACAGATTCAAAAACATTTCAGGGAGATAAAAAACTCCCGATGAACTCACTTTTAGCAAGTGCGGAGAAAAAGCTGATCGCCTCAACCATCAGGCTTTTTCCCGGCTGGATTGAAGGATACCATCTGACACTGATGACCGTGCTCTGGTCTGCGGGACTCATCGGCTTCGGCTGGCTTGCCGGCGCTGACCGCCACTGGCTGTGGCTCTCATCGCTGATGATTTTTTTGCAGTGGTTTACCGATTCTTATGACGGCGCGCTCGGCCGTCTGCGGGATACCGGCATTCCCAAATGGGGCTATTATATGGATCATCTGCTGGATCATGTGTTTTTATGTTCGGTTTTTATCGGCTGGACCTTTCTGCTGGATGACCGTTCCGCAAGGCTGCTTTATGTGCTGGTTCTGATTTGCACCGCATTTATGAGCAGTGCTTATCTTTCCTTTGCTGCGACAAATGAATTCAAAATCACCTACCTCGGATTCGGTCCCACTGAAATGCGGATTGTCTTTATTCTGCTCAACACCGGCCTGATTTTCTTCGGACCGCGTTTTCTGGAAACAGCTTTGCCGTATCTTATTCCCATCTCTGTAATTGTGCTGGGCATAATCGTTTTCAGAACCCAGAAATATATATGGGGCATTGATATGAAAGAAAAGCATTCCGGAATTCAGGCACCGGTTGGCAGTGAAGGCAGCAACATGCAGCGCTTTTAACATAAAATTTGTCATACAGAGAAATCGGATTTTTTTGAAAAAATCCGATTTCTTTCGTACTCCGATTTCTTTCATACAATGTTTTGGCATAAAGCAGACCGCACTTGGGACAGGCATCTGCCGAAGATATGGCATTATCTGCCGGGTTACTCACTGTTCATCCCTGTTAATTTCTGGCAGCGAATCGGTATAACTCCTGAAACGGAGAAAAAAATGAATCAAAAAGCAGAATATATCCGGCTTAAATGGAAAGAAATTTTTCCGTGGGTGCTGGCGGCGGCGGCTGTTGTCAGCTCGAA
>JAIFKL010000393.1 GCA_020049595.1 Desulfobacteraceae bacterium | reverse complement strand
GGAAATCAGGCTGCTTATCCGGAAATAATAACTCTTAATTTCTTAAAGGAAAGCCTATGCTCGGCTTTACCGGGGCTTTCATAAGCAATTTAATCATCCCGGACTATCCGGGGATCGGGAAGTCGGTTTCCAGAGGGTTCGGGACCGTCGAAAGGATTTGAAAAATGGAACAAATCACGTTAGATTCATTCACAACTTCGGACAAGCCGGAGGGAAAACCGTCTGTTGCGGACATCAGGTTTACCGGCGATCCGTTTGTGGATATGGGCAGGTTAGTGATGGACACACTTCGACAAAAGACCGTTGAAGAGAAAATTCGCTTCGTTACCGATGTGTATGTGGATAGGTGGAAGGGGAAAATACATCCGGTCTTTCTAAATTCCAAAATAACCATCGGGCATGTGGTAAGCAAACCCGAAGCTCAACGAAAGGATTCGTTGGAATATTATTTTGGACTTCTGAAAGAAAAAAAATCTGTATCTAAAGGGTATTGCAGGATTTGTGCAAACAAAGGAACGCTGTTTGAAGGCGGGCGACATAATTACCCGATGGTCGGATCGGGTGATTTTACGAATTTTTATCATTTTCAGGAATCTTCGCTGCTGATCTGCAAAAACTGCCTTATCAAGCTTTACTTTCTTCCGCTGGGGCTTTTGAAGTGCGGCGGAAAACTGATGCTCTTTCAAATTCAAAGCAGTTATGCCGAAAAATTATGGCAGGAAGATGTCATATTGGAGAATCTCGATAAAATCTCAAGAGGTTCTTCCGAAGGCATACTGGAATCCAATTATTTCAATGGGAATAATGCCTTGTTCAAATTTGCCGCGGATATGATCAAAAAATTCAAGCTGTATGACCATGATTCCCAGCGGATCACATTGTTTTACTTCACGAATTATAAGGATAAATGTGATGTTAAGATTTATGATCTGCCGAACCCGATTTTTTCTTTTCTCAAAAGGGTGTTGAAGCCGGATTTGAAAGCGGATTGGATGTATGTGGTTAAAAAGCATTACCATTTCGGAAAGACGAATTATCGCTTTGATGAAAATTCTCAGGAGTGGATTGAAGTCAAAAAAAAGATAGAGACCTCTCTGGATGCCGAAGCGTATGAGGGAACACGGAGGAATATCATCTATGACCGTCTGCTTTCCGGCGAATCCATTTTGGGAATGCTGCGAAAAGTCCATAAATCAAGGCAGCTTCATGTTCATATTGCCATAACTTATCTGAAGGAGGTGAGAAACATGAGACAGGAACAGATTGATCTGATCCGAAAAATTTCTGACAAGATCGTTGCGATGTGCCAGAAAGAAGGGAACTATAAGAAATTGATGACGCCCATAGAGGGCGCGAAGCAGAACTATGAACTTCGCGGGGCAATTCTTCGTATGGCAAAGGCATATCTCCAAAACGGAGAAGCAGAGCCTTTTGTCCGTTCCAAAGATTATGTGGAATATCTTTTCCCGGACGGACAGAGCTGGTATGAAACCCGTGATTTTCTGCTGATATGTCTTTATGAGAAACTTCATGATCTCCGTGTAGAGCCGGATCAGGTTTCGGATACAGATGTAGCGGATGTCGAGGAAATTGGGGAAAATCCCGAAGATTTTAATCAATAATCAGGAGGAAAGGAAATGCCGAATACAGTTCAGGGATTTGTTTTGATTGATGTGGATGCGGTTGCGCTCAATAATGCCGGTAAAGACACTTCAACAACTCTGGAAAATGCAGTTGCGACAAAGAAGATTTTCAAAGGCAGGGACGCTTATGTCTATGCTTCGGGGCAGGCATGGCGGTATTGGTGGCGTGAGACATTGAAGAAAGATTTCGGCTGGGAAATGTCTCCGGTGACAAGGGAGACAAAAATTGCCTTTACCGAAGCCAATCCCGTCAAATATCCGGATGATGATATGTTCGGCTATATGCGGGCAGCAAAAGAGGAAACCGTTGATGAGAAAGGGAAAAATAAAAAAGTAAATGTCACCCTGACACGGGTTTCGCCGCTGAAAAACTCTGCTCTTATCAGTGTTTCACCGACTCGTATCGCGAAAAGCTGGTCATCCATGACCAGACAGGAAGGCGACGCGGTTCCTTACGGCAAAGACGAATACTGCGCCACCATGAAAGGGATGTTTTCCATTGCGCTGGATCAGGTAGGAACTTTTTCCAGCGAAGATCGTACCGGCTTCAAAAATCTGAATGAAACGCTGAGAAAGCTGGCAATTGAAAACAAGGCGCAGGAAATTGATGACCCGTTTTCCAAAGATAAATCCGGTAAGTCTCTGAAACTGTACCGGATGCCGAAAGACACGAGAGTCAAAAGGCTTGCAGATACTTTGCTCGCGATTGAAGTGATCAGCGGCGGCGCGATGCAGACCTCGAACATGGGAGACGTAACCCCCAAGTTGATCGTACTGACCACGTTGAACGGCGGCAATCATCTTTTTTCCCATCTGGCAAAAGATGATCTGGGAAAGCCCGTGTTTTCCGTGGACGCGTTGAAACAGGTAGTCAATGACTACACGGACAGAATTATCGGAAAGGTTTATGTCGGCAGACGGATGGGATTCATGGACGAACTTGAAGACAGTCTGAAAGCCTATCGGGATGAGAATCAGAAAATCTTCTACGGTTCTGTCAATGAAGCTGTCAAAGCATATCTGGAAGAAGTGAAAACCCAAGTTCCGTAAAAAAAGGAATCTGCTTATGATAGCGTATAGAATTAAGATTACCAGTTGGACAGCGAGTTTTCGGTATCCGAATCTGATCAGCGGATATCAGCCGTCCTTAGTTGTTCCGCCGCTGTCCATGATTTACGGGCTGATTTCCGCTGCCAGAGGAAAATATATCTGTGCCTACGATATGCCGGCTGGGTATGTTTTCAAGTTTGAAACACAGGTGATTGATCTTGAGACAATCTATCAGTTCAGTTCAAAGAGCCGCCTTGTTACCAAATCCAATGTGATCCGGCGGCAGATTCTTTTTGACAATTCCCTGTGGCTTTATCTCACAGACGCGGAAACTGCACAGTCTTTTCTCCATCCGTATTTTCAACTGCTTTTGGGACGGTCAAACGATCTGGCGTCAGTGGAATCCGTTGAAGAGATTGAACTTCAGCCGGTAACAGCATTGGAAAAATTGAGAGGAACAACGGTTCCGATGCGCGGTATCCCTATGTCGGCGCCGATTCAGGCTTTGCCCGTCAGCTTTACGGATCAGATTCCGAGACGGAATATCAGGACTTTTCCTTTTTTCCTTCTCAAATATGATCACAAACAGGCGGAACCTCTCCGGGAAAGCGGCTTTCAGGATGCTGAACTCGATTATGAGATTTACTGGCACGATTACACGGCGCTTTCGGAATAAACAGCGGTGTAGCGGTGTAGGGTGGGCAGCAAGCTGCCCACCCTACTTTGACTCTCACAGCTTTTTTATAAGGAGTATAGATATGAAAGAATTTGACTCGGATGCGGTCTGGGCAAAGTCGGACGGCAAAAGTCTGCTTGAGCATACTGAAGATTGTCTCATTGTTTATCGGAATCTGACGCAGGCATTACCGATGCTTCCGTCTCTTACAGGGTTGGAAAATTTTTTCGATCTTCTGTTCTGTGCAATCTATCTGCACGACTGGGGAAAAGCACACAAAGAATTTCAGAAGGTTCTGAAAAAACAGAAAGATCAGTGGTGCCGCAACCGTCATGAAATTTTCAGCGTGCCGTTTGTGGAAATGCTGCCGTTTATCTCAGAGCAAAAGGAACTGATTGCACAGTCTGTTCTCGGACATCACAAAGATTTTGAAGATATTGTGCATTATTTCTACTCAGATGAAGAAATCGAAGCATACCGTCTGAATCCGATTTCAAAAATCAACCCGACAGATTTCAAAGAAAACCTGAATTGTCTTCACTTTGCGTATCTCAAGGAACTCAAAACAAGACTGTCTGAATATTATAAAAAATATGCGCCGGGAAACTGCCGGTTCGAGTTCGGCAAAGTTGACTTTTCATCTCAGGAGAATCCCATAAAGACAATTGCTTATCCTTATCTGGCACAACCTGCTGATCCTGAAGAAAAAAAATATTGGCAGCAGATGCTTCTCTCCGGCGCTGTCAAAATCTGCGATCATGCGGGATCCGCAGAACTGACAGAAATGCCGTTGCTGACGGAAACGCATTTTGACTTTTTATCTCATCTGCTTCAGCAAAGGGCAGCCACAGAGGGCTGCCCCTACAAGAGGTATGAACATCAGGAAAAATGCAGTTGCGTCAAAGGCAATCTCTTTCTGATCGCGCCCACCGGCTCCGGCAAAACTGAGGCTGCGCTGTTATGGCTCAGAAAACAGTTTCAGAGCGGTCATCAGGGACGCATCTTTTATATTTTGCCCTATACCGCTTCTATCAACGCCATGCACCGGCGATTGATAAATCTTTTTGAGGCGCAGGGCGTGACTCCCGGCAATACCCGGTATATCGGTATTCTGCACGGAAAACTGGCTCAATATTTAGCAAAATTTTTTGAGGAATCAGATGCCGATCCTCATGAATCAAGGGATCGGCTCAAGAAAATCAAAGATATGCACCGGCAGATGGTGCATCCGTTTAAAATTGTGACGCCTTTTCAAATCCTGAAATACTGCTACGGCGTCAAGGGCTTTGAGAAAGGCTTTGCCGAACTTGCCGGAGCTATGCTGATCTTTGACGAAATTCACGCCTACGACACCCGGACCTTTGCACAGATTGCCGCATCTCTGAAATGGATGAGGAAATATCTCTGTATCCGGGTAATGATTATGACTGCTACGCTTCCGGCGTTTATGCTCAAGGAGTTGCAAGAAGCTGTCGGCGAATCCGAAATGATAAAAGCAGAGGACAAGCTTGCAGAGCAGTTTACAAGACACCGGGCTGAGATACTTGAAGGCGAGATATTCGATCAAGTTCCGAAAATAAAAGAAGTTCTTTCTGAAGAACGCCGGGTTATTGTTGTCTGCAATACCGTAGCCAATGCTCAGGAAATGTTCCGCAAGTTGAATGAAGAAACAGAGGGATTGAAATCTGTGCTGATTCATTCCCGATTTACCGCGGAAGACCGCATTAACAAGGAAAAAATTCTCTTTGAACAAGAAAAAGATGTTCAACTTTTGGTGGGGACACAGGCGATAGAGGTGAGTCTTGACATTGATTTTGACTGCATGTTCACAGAGCCTGCGCCCTTAGATGCCCTGATTCAGCGATTCGGCAGAATCAACCGAAAGCGGAAAAAAGAAATTTGTCCGGTTTATGTTTGTCGAAAAGGCGGAGAGAACGATCACTATATCTATCCTGAAAACATTGTGGAAAAAACGCTGGAAGTGCTGAGTCGTGTTTCTGTGATAAAGGAAAGAGATTTGCAGGAAATGCTCAATGAGGTTTATCCTGAATGTCCTGAACAGGATGAGTATGATGAAACCAAAGCTGGCTTTACAGAAAGTCTTTCCAGACTGAAGCCGTTTATGCGGGATAAAGAGGATGAAGACGCTTTTTACAAACAATTTAGCGGTATTCCTGTGTTGCCTGCGGTGTTTCAGGAAACTTATGAAAAGCTGATCCGGCAGTTTGATTTTGCAGAAGCGGAAAGATTGTCTGTGACCTTGCACAGAGGGGTATTTCATAAACTTCTCAACAAGGGTATCATAGAAAACAATTTTGTCGAAATAACTCGACATAGGGGAATAAAACCGTTTCCTTATCGGCTTGCCAAATGCAGATATGACTCGGAGACAGGGCTTTCGGAAGAAGAAATAATCAAAAGCGAAAGTACAGTATTTTTATGATTAACCCAAATTCAGGAGAGATTTTTACCATGAAACGTGAACGCTACATCAATCCCTTTACGGATTTCGGATTCAAGCGGCTGTTCGGGGAAGAGCCGAACAAGGACCTGCTG
>JAIFKL010000011.1 GCA_020049595.1 Desulfobacteraceae bacterium | reverse complement strand
TATACCGTGAGCGGGACAGCAGAAAGCGGCGCAGATCATGATTTGTCAGGCGGTACGCTCATTATCCCTGCGGGTCAGACAGGCGGCATTATCACTTTCAATGTGGCAAAAGATGCTTTAAAAGAATCAGATGAGACAGTTATCATCACGCTGTCTTCGCCGAGCAATGCCGTTCTGGGAAGCATTACAAGGCATATTGTCACCGTTCATGACACATCTGTTTTCATCGGCGGCGTGTTTACCGTGGGCAAAACCGGAACAGTGGAAATAGACTGGCTCTATGACGGCGGCATGTATGAAGGCGAACTCGGCATTTTCAGCCTTGACGGCATGGAAGAACTGCTGCCGGATATGAACGCTTTTATTTCGGAAGCAGCCAGACGCGTGCTGTCCGGCACCGAAGACGGCTATGTGGTTCTGTCTGATCCGACAGAAGCCGCACATTTCAGCGGCACCCTCGGCGGCGAACCCAAAGACTGGAACAGCGGCACATATAATGATGTCAAGAAGTTCAAAATGCGGCGGGGCGATCTTTTTGCCACTGTGCTGATTCCGAGCAGCAATTTTGAAACGCTTCTCAGGAATCCCGGAACTGAGGATGCTTTGGTGCGCCCCCTGTTCTCGCTGGTGTCATCCAATCCGGATTACGGCATGTATCTGGGTCAGGTGGCGGATGTCAACGGCATGGGCAACGCTTTTGTGTATGAAGACATGAGTGTGGCAAGAAGCGACAAGGACTACAATGACCTGATTATTCGTGTCAGCGGCGCAACGATTGCAGACGCGCCGCTTCTGGACGAACTGATAGCGGAAAGCGCGGCAGTCAGCCGTTCAAAGCGTGATGAAAACACTTGGTTTGACTGGAGAACCGAAACAGAACTCGGAAAAGAGATTATGTCGCATCTTGAAACCGGCGCTGGCGTGTCGCAGAGCATTGAAACACAGCCGGAAAAGCTCCTGATGACCGTAACGCTGATCCCTGCAAATCCCGCTGAAACTGCGGCTGATCTGCTTGTGTATGATGCTGAAGAAAGAGTGATCGGAAAAGCAGGCGGAGACATTCCGGGTGCGGTTTTCGGAGTCAATGCTGACGGCAGCCTGTCTGTGTCGCTGCCGGTGCTGAGACAAAGCCGTTATCGGGTGCTGGCACGCGGTATGAAAACCGAATCTGCGACGCTGACCGTAAAAGTGTATCAGCAAGATGCTGAAATTTTTTCTGAGACAAAAGAAATCGGCGTCAAAGCGCATCAGGTCATCGTGTCCGTGGTTTCAACAGATTCCAATCTGTCTGTTGATTTCAAAACGCCCGCTGTGACTACAGATGCGGCAGGCAATCCGCTCTATCACGATTTTGACGGCGACGGCGATATTGACGATGCGGATATTGAAAAGGTTTCCGCTTTGTGGAATGTGTCGAAAGGCGATGCGGGCTATGACGCATTCTATGATCTGGACGATGACGGTCATATCAGCGTTCTGGATATTATGCGTGTTGCGAGCGGAATGACAGGTAACTAACTGACGGTATATGCAGAGGCGCGGCGGACGGCGCGCCTCTCTATAATTATGAATACATCTGTTTCATGAAAAATGAGCCGCTTCCTTATATAATTCTAACTTCTCCCTAATATTTTCCTAACAATTAAAAATTAAATTTAATATTCAATGTGAAATGATCCGTTAAACTGTTGAAAGGCAATTTTGCAAACAGCTTTTCATTTCACATAACTGCTTAAAAAAAATCGGAAAGGAGTGAAAAATGGCATCAGGAAGAAGGGTATTGTTTATATGTGTTCACAATAGCGGCAGAAGTCAGATGGCAGAGGCTTTTCTCAATCTTCTTGCAGGCGGCAGGTTTTATGCGGAAAGTGCGGGTTTCAGACCCACGGCGGTATATCCGCCAGTGATAGAAGTCATGCAGGAACAGGAGATTGACCTGAGCGGCAAAAAAACAAAAAATGCGTTTGAGTTTTACAGACAGGGCAGACTGTATGATTTTGTCATTACGGTCTGCGATGAATCCTCCGAAAATGAATGTCCTGTTTTCCCCGGTATTGTTAAAAGGCTGAACTGGCCCTTCCCGGACCCTGAAAAAGTTACCGGAACACAGGAGGAAAAATTGGCAGGGATCCGCAGGATTCGGGACAGTATCAAAGCCCGGATTGAAGACTGGCTGAAAGAATTTCAGGACTGATATGCGAGTATGGGATATAGACGCGGGTTTTCTGAATGACAGAAGCCTGCTCGGCGAACATCGGGAAATACACGGTCTTGTGTCTGTCATCATTCATCAGAAGACCGGCTATTCAAGACATCCTGAAACGCTCCGATGGAAATCTTTTACAGATGCGCTGGCGCTCCGGCATGAACTTCTCGTTGCAGAAATGACGCTCAGAGGCTTCAATCACAGAAGCCCTCTTGAACCGGTTGATTTACTGAATCATCACTGTCTGAATCTGAGCTGGCCCTCCGATTACATTGATCCTCCTCATAAGCAATATGAAATCCTCGGACATAAATACATCGGCAAAAAGCAGGGGCGTATCCCTTTGCCCCGAAATATTCAGGAATTATGGGCAAGACATAAATATTCCGTAATGGCGAGAAGCTATAACGCGTATAAAAAATACGGGAAAAGCGTTGCCCGCAAAGAAATAAGCTTTGAGCAGTTGTCATACGAAATGACCGCATATCTGAGAATGCCGCCCTCAACGCCTTCGCTCAGAAATGCCCTTTTTCATTTGTGGGGATATGTCTCTGATTTTTCATCTTTAAAATTATCCGAATCCGATTTCATCTGTTTTGATTTGTTAAAAGAGATACAAAGACAATCCCTGTTGCACAATGTCAGTTACCTTATTTTTTCAACCGCTTTGGGAGAATTAAGTTTCCGATGTAAAAACTCGGTATCCGGATCCGACGACAGATGAGTTTTTTTCCGTTTTTTCTCGTTCTCAAGCCCAGCCTTAATGCCATAATGGTGAGAAAATCTTCGTATCTTCCGTGTTTCAATTTTTTCTGAAAAGAACTATTGAACAATTTTATATTTTAAGATAAGTAAAGGATTATGCTTTATCTTTGTGTGATCTTTGTGATCTTTGCGGTTAATATTTTTTTTACCGCAAAGGACACAAAGGTCGCAAAGGAGGCACAACTATCCAAAATTTTAAAATATTAATCGAAAAGAATACAAGGAGATAAATAATGAGTTTGTTTGTTGTGGACACAGAAAAATGCCAGCGTGACGGCATTTGTGCCGATGAATGCCCCCTGCGGCTTATTGTCTGGAAAAACAAAGATTCTTTTCCCCGCCCCGTTCCCAATGCCGGGGAATTTTGCATCAATTGCGGTCATTGCGTGGCGGTTTGCCCCACGGGCGCGCTGTCGCTGAAAACCATGACGCCGGAACAATGTCCGCCGGTGAAACATGACTGGCTGCTGAACTCAGAGGAGGCAGAACATTTTCTCCGTGCGCGGCGGTCTATCCGAACTTACAAATCTCAGGCGGTACCGCAGGAAACGCTTGCCAAACTCATAGACATTGCCCGTTTTGCGCCTTCGGGACATAACCGCCAGCCGGTCAGATGGATTGTCGTATCCGGCGAAAAAGAAGTGGCAAAGCTGGCGGGCATGGTGGCTGACTGGATGCGTCATGTTCTGAAAACAGAGCCGGAGACGGGAAAAATGATGTATTTGGATCGGGTGGTGAAAGCTTGGGAATTGGGCGTGGATACGATTTGCCGGAAATCGCCGCATGTCATTGTCGCGCACGCGGCAAAAGCGGATCGGACTGCGCCGCCTGCCTGTTTCATTGCGCTGTCTTATTTAGAATTGGCGGCACCCGCGCTGGGACTCGGCGCGTGCTGGGGCGGATATTTCAACATGGCTGCCACGCTCTGGCAACCCATGCAGAAAGCACTTGAATTGCCTGCGGAAAATATCAGTTTCGGCGCGATGATGGTGGGATACCCGAAATACAAATATCATCGCCTGCCGCTCAGGAATGAGGCGCAGATTCAATGGATTCAGGGAAGTTAAACCACGAAAGAAAAGCTCTCGCAAAGGCGCAAAGAGCGCAAAGCGGTATCATACCAATTCGCTTTCAAAAACCGTGTTTTCCGTGTCTGATTTCAGCCGGGCGCTTTTCAAGCGGTTTCAGCGATTTGAAAAATCACTGTACGGTCTGAAAAGGCCCATATTTGAAAGCGAATCCGTATCAGTAAAGCGATTTTGCAAATCGCTTTAAAGCGCCCCAAGCTGGAAATAGAAAAAATCGCTTTACTTTGCGTTCTTTGCGTTCTTTGCGAGAAATAAATTTAAACTTTGAAAGGAGCAATATGAGAAAAAAAATCGGAAGTCAAAATGTTGTTTATGTTTATCTCGCGCTTCTCGCAATTGTACTGTCTGCGGCAGTATCCGGCGCGGAAACGCAGGGGACAAAATTGTTTGACGCTGGAGAAGGCGTAAAAGTCTTTTCCCCGCTGATCGGCACTGACGGAACGATTTATGTCCGCACCGGAGCCAATTATCTCTATGCGGTTTATGCTGACGGAACCGGAAGAAAATGGGGAGCCGGAAGGGAAATCAGCGTGTCCTCTGACCCGGCTGTCGGTTCTGACGGCACAATCTATGTGGCATCGTCAGATAAGCGTCTGCTTGCTGCCAAGTCTGACGGCGCTCAAAAATGGAAAACATCAGCAGAGATCATCATATCTCTTGCGCCGGCAATCGGCGATGACGGCAGCATTTATGCGGCGGCACAGGATAATCACCTCTACGCGTTCAATTCCCAAGACGGAACTCAGAAATGGCGTTATCCCGTAACCGGAGAAATTAGTATCACGACTCCGCCGGTTGTCGGTGCCAACGGGATTATCTATATCGGCTCAGGCGACGGCTATCTCTATGCAGTCAATTCAGACGGAACGCTGAAATGGAAATCATCCACGGAGATAAATCCGACACTTTCGCCCGCCATTGCTGCTGACGGCACAATTTATGTTGTATCCTCCAAAGAAAACTGTCTTTACGCGGTCAATGCCAACGGAACGGAAAAATGGCGTTCATCCACGAGCATAGAAAGCCTGAAACCTGCGTCCTGCCCCATTGTTGACAAAGACGGAACTGTTTATATCGGCGCGGAAGACGGTTATGTTTATGCGGTCAGTTCCGGCGGAAATGAAAAGGCAAAATACAAAACTGAGGCAAGGGTATCTTCCACGCCGGCAATCACGGAAGACAGTTTTCTTTATTTCGGTTCTGAGGACGGCTCTTTCTACATGGTCAACCTTGCCGAGACAAATGCAGACAAACAGATGACAACGTATCAGGCAGACGCAGAGTTGTCGGCTTCTCCGGCTGTGGGCGATGACGGAAAGATTTATATTGCTTCGGAAAACGGCATCCTGTGGGCAATCAAACGCAGTTCTGCAAAAGGATTGAAGAAAGATGCGCCCTGGCCCATGTTCCGGCATGATGCGAGACATACTGCCCGGAATACGCCCATAGCAGATGCGGGATCAGACCAGACCGTAAATGACGGCGATACCGTGACCTTAAATGCTTCCGGTTCGAGCGATCCGCTGGGAATCAAATCTTACAAATGGGCGCAGACCGAGGGAACGACCGTAACGCTTTCAGATGCGAGTTCCGCCAAACCGACATTCACCGCGCCGGCGCTCGGCACTGACGGAGAAGAAGTAAAACTTACCTTTCGCTTAACCGTTAACAACAATGCGGATATGGAAGATATAGATACCTGCGTGATTACCGTTGAGGAATCAGATTCAAGCTGTTTTATCGACGCGGCGGCTGATTAGGGATGTTTTTTACCACGAAAGCACGAAAGAGATTTTCGTGTTTTTCGTTTCTTTCGTGCTTTAGTGGTAAAAAAAATAAAGCACTAAATTTATGAAAAGCACGAAAGA
>JAIFKL010000317.1 GCA_020049595.1 Desulfobacteraceae bacterium | reverse complement strand
AGGGTTCAGACATTTGCCGCTGAATATCACAAAAAAAAATCCCCGAATCGAAAATAAATTCGATCCGGGGATGTCCCTTTTTTATCCTCATGATCTCTCGGCGTGACTTATATTTCCCGTATAAATTACACCTTTCTTTGTTTCTTTCAGGCAGGTCTTCTGACTCGCGGATCATTCTACTCGCCGCGCCTTCCCGCCCTTTTTTATTGAGAATTGAGAAGTGAGAAGTGTTCAATTCTCAATTCTCAATTTTCAATTCTCAATTCTCAATTCCGAAGCAGTGGCTTTTTGCGGCTTTTGTCCCCGCTTACAGCGGCGGGCCCGTTCCCGTTTTTCACGGGATTCCCTGTTAAGCTTTCACAAGCACCTGAAAAATTTTATCCCTTTTAAAAAAAAGAACGGTTAATGTCAATAAAATTTTTTTATTTTATTCCCAAAGCCGAAGCGTGGAATAAAAGGAAACGGTCTCCAGGTGTATAACACATTAACTATTTTGAATTTTTCAGATTACGCAGAACAAAACTTGCATCTTCGGGTCCGATTTTTCTGTCGCCGTTGCTGTCGCCGATATTGCCTTTAATAAAGACGCCGCTCAAGTTCTTTCCCGACAGAACTTGAAGCATCAGCGTTACATCCGCAAAGTCAGATATGGTGCTGCCGTTCACGTCGCCGGGAGGACAGACATTGATGACAAGCTCAAACTCCTTGCTGTCAGTGATGCCGTCATTGATTTTTACCGGAACTTTAAAAAATCCGAGAAAATCGCTCGGCGGAACAGCCGTATAACCGCTTTTGTAAGGCTGATAATCCGAGCCGTCAGAAACCGTCAGTGTAAAATCCCCCTGATAATGATCCGGGTCTGTTATCGTCAAATCATATTTCGTAAAAGACAGACTCGTGCCTTTCAACATCGCAAGAGATTTCTGACTCGTAATCTGAGGCGGATCATTTATCGAAGCAACATCAACGATAACAGTTACAGACGCTGTTCCGCCTTTGGTGTTTGTGACGACAACCTTGAAGCTGTCCTGTCCGTTGGCATTTGCTTTAGGCGTATAGCTGATCTTCTGAACAGTTCCCGTATTCGCATCGCTGATACCGGCTGTTCCGCTTCTGGCAGGATCGCCGATGCTCCATGTCAGGAGATCATCCGTATCGCTGGGATTTATCGCATACAGCGTCAGTTTGAAATCCGCGGGAGAAGCATCTTCATTTATTTTGACTTTGACATCTGTAACGGGGTTACCCTGTGATTCTTCCATAATTTCAGGGAGTCCTACGCCGATACCGACAGTTATCTCAATCACAGCCGTGTCAAACCCGTCGCTGACTTCAATCTTGAATTTGTCTGATCCGGTGTAATTCTGTACAGGATTGTAGGTGACCGCTTTGGGTGTTCCGGTACCGCTCACCTCGGCAGTTCCGTTTGCCGCGGGCGATGAAATACGCCATGTCAGCGTTTGCCTGCCGGGATTTTCGGCGTTGTCGGGATCGCCGGCGTTAAGCGTCAGACCGAAAGGGGTCGGCGCGCCGTTCTGGTCCATATAAACAGATTTGCTTTTCCCTTCAGCAATGACCGGCGCTCTGTTTTTCTGCCACATTTTGGCAGCCTGACCGGAATTTGCAATAAAAGCATCCAGACCGTCAATGCCGTCAAGATTTCCGAGCGCGACAGCAACTCCGTAAGAACTGCTGATATTCTGACCTTCCTTGAAAATTCCCTTTCCGTCATTCAGCCACACGGTATGAGCCTGATTATAATTCACAACAAATGCGTCAAGATCGCCGTCTCCCTCAATATCGCCGAGGGCGACATCTTTGCCCGAAGCGCCGACAGACTGGCTGCTGTCTGCAAATGTGCCGTTCCCCTGATTGATCCAGATGCTGTTCCCGCTGTCGCTCACTACAAAAACATCAAGGTCTTTGTCTCCGTCAAGGTCTCCGAGGGCGACATTGTTGCCGTCTGTTTCCAATTCCTTTTCATTCTTCTGAAATACGCCGTTCTGATTAATCCATATCTTGACTGTATCGCTGTCGGCAGCAACAGCGTCCAAATCGCCGTCATTATCAACATCTCCGAGCGCGACATTGTTACTGTTTGAAGTCCCCAGAGCCTGCCCGCTGTCTGAAAATGCGCCGTTTCCCTGATTGATCCACAGCTTGTTTCCGCCGTAATTTGCGACAAAGGCGTCCAAATCGCCGTCTCCGTCAACATCTCCGAGCGCGACACCTCTGCTGTCCGAAATTCCCAGGGTTTGCCCGCTGTCCTGAAAGCTGCCGCTTTCGTTTTTTAATACGCTGTTATTTCCGGCGCTTGCGACAAAGGCATCCGCATCGCTGTCTCCGTCAAGGTCTCCGACTGCGACACCGTTGCTGCCCGCGCCTATGGTCCCGGATTCTGCTGTAAAATTTCCCTTTCCGTCATTTCTCAGCAAAGTGTTGTTTCCGGCGCTTGCGACAAAAACATCGAAATCGCCGTCTCTGTCAAAATCCCCGATTGCCGCGTCTCTGCTGTCGGAAACGCCGATGGATTTTCCGCTGTCAATAAAATTGATGCCGGTACCGGGCGTTGCGACAGAAAATTGCCATATTTTGGGGGAACTCATCGAGATGCCGTTTCCGTCTTTCAGCGTTACCGTTACCTTCTCGCCGGGCGTAAAAGCAGGAGAAGGCGTGAATGTGATCTTGGTTCCGGATACGGCGGAAGCCGCTGTATGCGAACCCGAAACAGCGCCGTGGATGAAGATGTTTCCTTTGGCGCTCGGGTCAAGCGTTTCGCCGAAGGTTACGACGATCTTGACATTCGCTGCCGCTTTGATCTCATTTGCCGCGGGCGAAGAACTCACAAAGGTCAGTGAATAAGCCGGCGACGCAGACAGAAAAACTGCCAATGCCGCCAACGGCAGCACAAGCCGGTTCCGAAAAAAGACAAATAAAAGGGGTTGTTTTTTTTGAAGCATTTTGTTCTCCTGAAAAAAAGTTGGTAAAAAAAGGTTATGCTGTGCAGTTTCTGCCGGAAACTGACATCAGCCTGTTATCCCTGACTGAAAAATCAGGGATAATGTCCCTGACGAATATAATATGATTTTAATGCAATTTCTATACCTGTTTTTCAAAAAATGATTTTTTTTAAGATAACATACTTTATTTAAAATAAATATTAAAGAGTCCTGCCAAAACTTTTTCCCTATAAATGAAGACAGAAGTGACAATTTTTGTCACTCGACTGTTATCTGTTAAAAATTAAAATGTTAATGCTTAAAAATATCAATACTGCAATTTGAAAAATCCGGTTTTTAATTTATAATATTCTGTATTTAAAATAAATTCGCTTCAATACAGGGGAGTGACAATTTTTGTCACAAAAGTGACAATTTTTGTCACTCGGCACCCTGTATTTGGAAATTCCCGATCAGCGGCATAATTTAATTTATAAAACCATTAAAAACAAAAAATGTCAATGGGGTAAAGAGTGTATTTTGCAGGGGCAAAAAGCGCAATGCCGCTGTTTTGAAGAAATATTTTTCAATATTGTCATATAATTATATCTGTACGGCAGCGTATTGCATAAAGCGAGGCTGTTTTTAAAATGAATATGCTTTGAAACTTCGTTATGATTGTGTTAAAAAAGTAAAATATTGCATTCCCGACAGAGGGAAATATTTGGACTGACAGTTAACGATAACCCCGGACAGGGGGAAATACTTGTAAAATGAAACCGATTGTTGCAATTGTGGGCAGGCCCAATGTGGGCAAATCTTCTTTTTTCAACCGTGTGACCCGGACAAAAGGCGCGCTCGTGGATGATTTCCCGGGCGTCACAAGAGACCGGATTTACGGAAATGTCAAATGGGATGATGTGGAATTTACGCTTGTGGATACCGGCGGATTTGTGGAGGAAAGCGAAGATAATTTTGCCCAAGCCATCCGCTTTCAGATCAATCAGGCAATAGAAGACGCTGACGTTATTGTGCTGCTGTTGGACGGCAAAGGCGGAATTTCGCCCTTTGACACAGACCTCATCGCTATGCTGCGCGGGGTTCAAAAGCCGGTTTTTTATGCGGTCAACAAGATAGACAATACAGAGCAGGAAAAAAATCTTTACGATTTTTATAATCTGGGCGTAGAAAATCTCTATCCGGTTTCTGCGGAACACGGTTACGGCGTCAATGATTTTTTGGATGAAGTCGTGCGCGTGTTTCCGGAATCAGAGCCGGAAAAGGCGCAGGATATGATACGCGTCACGGTAGTGGGCAGACCCAATGTGGGCAAATCTTCTCTGATCAACTGCATCTTGGGAGAACAGCGGCTGGTGGTCAGCGAGGTTCCGGGAACCACTCGGGACGCCATTGATTCTGTCTGCAAAGTGAACGGAAAACCCTATCTTCTCGTTGACACCGCCGGCATCCGCCGAAAAGGAAAAGTATCTGAAAAATTGGAAAAATTTTCCATCATCAAGGCTTTGAAAAGTCTTGAAAGATGCGACGTCGCGCTGATGATAATAGACGCGAAAGAAGGCGTCACAGAACAGGACATCAATGTCGCGGGCTATGCGTATGAGCGGGGCTGCGGCTGCATTCTGCTGCTGAACAAATGGGATATTGTCGAAAAAGACAATAACACATCGAAACAATACCATGAGCGATTGCGGGATGAGGCAAAATTCCTGAATTTTGCGCCGATTATGACGGTTTCCGCGCTGACGGGTCTCAGAGTGCCGAAAATTTTCACGCTGGTGGATGAAGTTTACAGCCAGTATGCGGTCCGCATCGGAACCGGGCAGTTGAATAAAATTCTTGAAACCGCAACGGAGAGAAGCGTTCCGCCGTATTATAAAGGCAAACGCCTGAAGTTTTACTATGCAACGCAGGTTTCCTCAAAACCGCCGACCTTTGTGTGTTTTGTAAATTATCCGGATGCGGTGCATTTTTCCTACAAACGCTATCTGATCAACCAGATACGCGAGGGAACAGGGCTTGATAAAACACCGGTTCGGCTGATTTTCCGCCAGAGAACCGGGCGCATTGAATTTAAAGACAAAAAGATTGACGCGAAAACAAAAAAAGAAGGAAAGAGCAAAAAGTATTAGACCGCGTCGGAATTTCTCGCAAAGACGCAAAGGGCGCAAAGAAGATTTTATAATTTTTTAAAAAAAACTTATCAAACCTTTGCGCTCTTAGCGCCTTTGCGAGAAATCTCTATTCCGCGCTTTCGAGTCAATCTTTCTGCGTAAGAATTTAAAAGGGCGATATTTTTATGGATAAACAGATGAAAATTACAAAAAATGCCGACGGGACGCTCAATGTGCCGGATTTTCCTGTCATTCCTTTTATCGAAGGCGACGGCACGGGTCCCGATATATGGCGGGCGGCGAAAATCGTCATGGACGGCGCGGTGGATGCCGCATATAAAGGAAAACGGAAAGTCTCATGGCTGGCGATAGATGCTGGAGAAAAAAGCTATGAAAAAACAGGCGAATGGCTTCCTGAAAAAACCCTCGATGCGATAAAAGAATATGTGGTTGCTATAAAAGGACCTTTGACGACACCGGTAGGCAAAGGCATCCGAAGCCTGAATGTCACCATCCGCCAGAAACTTGATCTTTACGCGTGTGTGAGACCTGTGAAATACATCGAAGCGGTTCCGAGTCCCATGAAACAGCCGGAAAAAATTGACATGGTGGTTTTCCGGGAAAACACCGAAGATGTGTACGCGGGCATTGAATGGGCGTCCGGCACGGATGAGGCAAATCGGGTGATCTCGTTTTTAAAGCAGGAAATGGGCGCAGACATCGCAGCGGGTTCCGGCATCGGCATCAAGCCCATGAGCGCGCAGAACAGCAAGCGGCTTGTGGCGAGAGCGATTGCTTATGCCATTGCTCAGGGCTATCCGAGCGTGACGCTGATGCACAAAGGCAACATCATGAAGTT
>JAIFKL010000389.1 GCA_020049595.1 Desulfobacteraceae bacterium | reverse complement strand
AAAACATGATGTTTCAGCGCAAGCCCGTCAACCCGTTCTTTTCCCAGCAGCGCCAGATATTCATGGTGATTGTGAACGCCGTCAATCCGCCTCGCCTTCCATGCGGCAAAAGATTTCTCGGTTTTGCTGGCATTGCGGTATTGGATAAATGCCTCATGATCGCGGTTGTAATAACCCGGAACCGGCGCAGGATGTCCGCCCCAGGGCGCATGAACCACCGCACTGACCCGGAATCCGGGCGTGACCACGCGGTTGGGATCACGGGTAATCAGCTCCGATGAGACAATTTCTTCGGCAGTAATGATGATATGCCGGCTCGCCAGACAGGCTTCCCGTGTGATGCCCAGACTGCCCCACGCGTGCGCGTTGCCGTATTCATCCGCACGCTGAACATGAATAATTGTCACATCGGGCGTGATTGCCCCGACAGCGCACAGCGTTTCACCGGTAAAAGGGCAGGTTACGGTTTTCAGACTCGCGTTGGTTTTATACAGGTCGCTCCCCAGCGCGGTGCGCGCAGGCATAAACGGGACGCCCATTGCCCCGGCTTTCAGCGCCATAGATATGGTTAAATTGGAATGATCTTCGACTTCAAGCGCGCCGCTTTCAACCGCACGGCGGAAATTGTAGCCGGAGCCGGTAATCACATTGCCCACCCATGCTGCCCTGACTTTTCGGACACAGCCCCCGCCGATGATCTGGTCAAAAAGAATATCGGAAATGGGACCGATCATGGTCAGGTTTTTTCTGCGCTGGCGGATGATCTCGTGGCCAGCGGCAAAAGGAATAAGCGTTTCCAAACAAGTATTTGCTGCGACCGCGCTGCCGTCCGGCACAAAACGGGCAATCGCTTCTGACAGACTTTGTAATTTGGAATCAGGCACGTTTTCAGACCTCCATAATTGAAAATTATTGTAATATAAATTTAAAGATGAATCATGTCAATATGTTTTATAAAAATGAAAATCGGATTTCAGGGAGCGTGCCAGACCGGGATTATGAGAATACCGCAATTCTTGAATCAATATTTGAAGAGGGCAGGAATGAATTACCAAGCGATTGTCAATTGCCCGCAATAAAGAAAGAAATCTTTTTTATATACAATTTTTATAGTTATAATAAAGACTTTCCACGCCGCTTTCCTTCGGTCAAAATTTTGGATAAATTTCTGTCCCGCCTTATCAGACTTGCCAATTCAAAAGTTTTTTCTTTTTCAGAATCAGACATGATCAGAAAGAGGTTTCGTATATCCTCATCATCCATCGCTCCGCCCGCCATCAGCTTCATCGCAGCCAGATAAGGTTTGGGGTAAGGCTGAATCTGTCCCGACGACGGTGAATCCATGAAGTTGAACCCTTCAAGTTCCCACTTGTAATTCGCTATCAGTATGTCAAGCTTTTTGAAGCGATATTGAGAATCCGTCACCACTATCAAATCATGCCGAATCGGATCAAAAGGGTCTTTGGAGGCAGCAAATGCTCTGACATCAAACTGTTTTTCCAATTCTTTCTGTAAAAAATCAGAGAGACGTTTGCAAATGTCAGGAATATGATATTCCTCATTCCCGTAGAAAAGCAGCAAGTCCAGATCGAGCGTCGTGCGCGGAATCCCGTGCAGGATTACAGCTTCCCCTCCGATAATCGCCGCGAGCCTTTTTATATTCAGTTGATCGGAAAATCTGTCAATACATTCTGTCACGGTTTTTAATAAGCTTTTCATAGGCTTCACCCGGTGAGATATTATAAATATGAGCCATTCTTTCCAGCGTTTCATCCAGCCTTTTTTCCGCTTCGGCTGCCCTTTCTTCCGGCGACAGTTTCAGAAAGGCTTTAATCATTTCAAGCCATTTTTCATCCATTAAATGTAACATAGGACATGTAATCCTCGTGTCTTTCACATTCAGGGTACAATCTTATATAATCGTAAAGATGAATTATGTCAATATGTTTTATAAAAATGAAAAATGGAATCCGAAAAATTTTTTTATATACTTAGGGATAAAACCATGCTATACAATTTCTATAAGTTGCAAGTGCAATTAATTTTTCGGAGGAAATTTTTCCATGCACAGACTGATTTGCCTTTTTATTACCGCCATCATGCTGATGTTTTCTGCCTGCGGTACAAAACAAATTTCAGAAAAAGGAAACACCAAATATGAAAGTTTTACAGAAGTAAAAGAAATATTGCTCAAAAAAATTTACGATACCCACAGAATCACATTTTACTGCGGCTGCACCTTTTATGAAAATAAAAGGGTCAGATGCAAAGTGGGAGAAGGAAACAGAGCGCGGCACATTGAATGGGAGCATGTGGTGCCGGCATCCCGATTCGGAAAGACATTCAACTCATGGAAAAAACAGGAATCTTTAAGCTGCCGGATACCGTCTTTTATCCGAGACATATTTTCCATCAAATGCGAAAGCCTCAGCGCCCGGGAAAATGCCAGACGTGTGTCCCAAGTCTATCGGCTGATGGAATCCGATATGTATAATCTGGTTCCCGCTATCGGGCTGATTAATCAGGAGCGGCAGAATTATCCTTACGGAATCATTCCCGGAGAAAAACGGGCATTCGGAAAATGCGACTTTGAAGTGGAAGGAAAAACCGTTGAGCCTGCGCCTTATATCAGAGGGGATATTGCCCGGACATATTTGTATATGAATGATGCTTATCCGGGCAGAGATATTTTGTCCGAAACCGAAGAAAGAATGTTCCGGGTCTGGGACAGGGAAGACCCTGTTGACACATGGGAATGCGAGCGATGTAAAAAAATAGAAAATTTTCAGGGAAATGCGAATATTTTTGTCAAAAAACTCTGTCAGGAACAAGGCTTGTGGTAGCGCGGCAGTGTCCGGGAGTAAAACGGGTTTGAAACCCGTTCTACAGCAAAACAGCACAGTAAAACGGCCAGGGTTAAAAACAGATAAACCCGTTCTACAGCAAATTCAGCACAGTAAAACGGGTTTGAAACCCGTTCTACAGCAAAACAGCACTCCATGCCCTTTTTTATAAGATGACATAAGATGACGCACTCCGGAAATAAAAAAGCATCCCGCGTGCAGGATGCTTTCGGATATTCATTTATTTAATTAAAGTTTAGTGACATTTTTAGCGGTGGGGCCCCGTTCTCCCTCTTCCACATCAAATTTAACCTTTTCCCCTTCGGCAAGGGTTTTGAACCCGGTCATATTGATGGCAGAATGATGGACAAACACATCTCCGCCGCCGTCGGCTTCGCTTTTTTCGATAAAGCCGTATCCCTTTTTGTTACTAAACCATTTTACAACCCCATTTGCCATAAAATTCTCCTCCTCATAAAACCTGAAGAAATCATATAGTTGTCAGTTGTTCATTGTTTGTTGTCCGTTGAAACCCGCAACGGATAACGAACAACCGACCGTATTGAGGTTATCTTTTATTATGTTTTTCTGAAAAAGAAAAGAAAAATCTGCATTTTCTTTAATAACAGGCTTTATGCAGTCGGCTTTTTCATTTCAGGGAAAAAGCGGAACAGCAAGTTCACAATTTTTTCATTTTTAATACAATTCTAACCATTCCCTAACACGTTCCTAACATTTCAGGCTTAAATAAAGAAATATACAATTGAGATTTGAGAATCAGCTAAAATTGCATTTCAGAACTCCGGAACATTTTTATTTCTCAATTCTCTACTCCAACGGAGCCTTATGAACAAAGAACAGATTCTTGCGGTGGATGACGAAGAAGATATTCTTGAACTGCTAAGATACAATCTGACATTGGAAGGCTATAAAGTGCATTGTGCGGGTTCCGGCGAAAAGGCGATCAAAACAGCACGGACCGAGGCAATTGATCTGGCGCTTCTCGATCTCATGCTCCCCGGAATTGACGGGCTGGAAGTCGCAAGGATTTTGAAATCTTCTCAGGAAACCCGGCATATTTCCATCATCATGCTGACGGCAAAAGGCGAAGAAGCCGATATTGTCACCGGATTGGAACTCGGCGCGGATGATTATATTACCAAGCCTTTCAGCACAAGGATTCTGCTGGCAAGAATGAAGGCGGTTATCCGAAGAAAGCACGAAGAAAAACTTGGGAAAGATGCGGTTATTAAAAGACAAGGACTTGTGATTCACACCGGAAGACGTGATGTTTTTCTCAATGACAAGCCTTTGGAACTGACATTCACAGAATTTCAGGTGTTGAATTACCTTGCCGCCCGCCCCGGCTGGGTTTTCACCCGCGCCCAGATTGTAGATGGGGTCCGGGGCGACAATTATCCGGTGACAGACCGCTCCGTTGATGTTCAGATTGTGGGACTGCGAAAAAAACTCGGCGATTACAGCAAGTATATTGAAACTGTTCGGGGCGTAGGTTATCGTTTCCGGGATGAGGAAGATTGAAATTGGAAAAGCGATTTCAGACGGACGTGAAAAACTAACACAAAACTCACATTTTCCTCATAATGGTCTAACAATCGTCATTTAGATTAACATGAAAAACGAAACGCGAGGTGTGCAGAGAGTGCAAGATTTGACAACTTTTATCATTTTTAGGAGTTACGCAGTTGAATACTGCTTTTTTTTAACCGCAGAGTTCCGCAAAGTTCCGCAAAGTTCCCGCAGAGTTCCGCAAAGATATATTTTGAAACTCTGCGTAACTTTGCGGGAACTTTGCGCTCTTTGCGGTTCATTTTTACGATGCGGAAATTCCATAAGCGTAACTCCTGATTTTATAAAAACGGGGTTGTCAAATTTGGAATATGTGCGGATTGCGTACTCTTTGCGAACTCTGTGTTCCGTTTTTTTGTCTTTAAAGCAGCGGCAAAGACCGGCTGCGTAACTTTTTTTTAAAACAATCGGAGGAAAAATGAAAAAAGGGAAAAGTTTTATTGTACTGGCAGTTACGTTGGGCTTTATGCTTGCAACAACTGCCGCTTATGCCGGCAATCTTGTTATTAACGGCTCCACAACGGTTCTGCCCATCGCGCAGAAAGTGGCGGAAGCTTACATGAAAGAACATCCTGATGTGAAAATCACCATCTCCGGCGGCGGCTCCGGTGACGGCATCAAAGCAATTATTGACGGAACCACGGATATTGCCAACGCCTCCCGCGACATGAAAGACAAAGAAGTGGAACTTGCAAAAGAAAAAGGCGTTATGCCCGTGAAACATACCGTTGCTTATGACTGCATTATTCCGGTGGTACATGCTTCCAATACAGTAAAAGACCTTACAATGGATCAACTGAAAGGCATTTATAAAGGCGAAATCAAAAATTGGAAAGAGGTCGGCGGACCCGATTTGCAAATTACCGTTATTTCCCGTGATACTTCTTCCGGCACCTATGAAGTCTGGGAAGAAAAAGTCATGAAAAAAGAGAGAGTTTTTCCGGGCGCGCTGCTTCAGGCATCCAGCGGCGCGGTGGTTCAGGCAGTTTCAAAAAACAAGAATGCGGTGGGT
Organism: Desulfobacteraceae bacterium; assembly: GCA_020049595.1. Lineage (GTDB taxonomy): Bacteria > Desulfobacterota > Desulfobacteria > Desulfobacterales > JAIFKL01 > JAIFKL01. The sequence continues at coordinate 1,111 of JAIFKL010000389.1, read as the reverse complement.
TACATCGGTATCGGTTATGTGACAGCCGACATCAGAGCATTGAGCGTGAACGGCGTTGCCGGTTCCAAGACAAGCGCGTTGGACGGCACTTTTCCTATCAGCAGACCGCTTTTCATGTTCACAAAAGGCGAGCCGGAAGGTGATGTAAAAAATTTCCTCATCTATGTGAAAGACCCTCAGAAAGGTCAGAAATATGTTGAAGAAAGCGGATATGTGCCGCTGCAGTAATTGAGAATTGAGAATTGAGAATTGAGACTTCGGCAAGATCAGTCGAACCGAATTGGGAAATAATTTCGCTTCCGGAGGGCGTCATTTTATTAAAAACGGAGCGAAACGAAATTTTAGCTGTAGAACGGGTTTAAAACCCGTTTTACTGTGGTATGCTGAAATTTCATTTCAGCACTCCGGGAGCGAAACGAAATTTTAGCTGTAGAACGGGTTTAAAACCCGTTTTACAGAACGGGTTTAAAACCCGTTTTACTGTGGTATGCTGAAATTTCATTTCAGCACTCCGGACAATTCTCAATTTTCTTCAATTCTCAATTCTCAATTCTCAATTCCAAGGAGTTTGCATGGCTGTAAATCGTCAGACAGTAGAAAAATCAGTGAGGAGCATGTTTTTCTGTATTGCAACGGCTTCTGTTGCGATTCTCTTTATGATTATGGTCTTTCTTTTCATGGAAGGAATCCCCATTTTTTTCAGAGAGTTTTCACCGGCAGACGCCTTTGTAATTAAAATCGGCAAATTTATTGAAGGGATCAGAAGTTTCCTTTTCGGGATGTACTGGTATCCCACATCGGATCCGCCGGATTTCGGCATTCTTCCGCTGATTTTGGCTTCTGTCTCAGTGATGGCGGTGTCGGCGGTGATTTCCATTCCGCTGGGCATCATGACGGCAATTTATCTCGCGGAATTGGCTTCACGAAGGGTCGGCGAAATTATCAAACCGATAGTGGAACTGCTGGCAGCGCTGCCGTCGGTGGTCATCGGCTTTTTCGGTATGGTGGTGGTTGCGCCCTTTTTACAGGAGACATTTGATCTTCCCACAGGGCTGAATCTTTTCAATGCCGCGCTGATGCTGGCTTTTATGTCAATTCCCACAATTTGCAG